>JAOPVM010000050.1 GCA_025966215.1 Klenkia sp. | reverse complement strand
CGCCGGTCTCACCCTGGCCACCGCCGCCGGCCCCACCCGCCGGGTCACCGGCGCCCTCGTGCTGGCCGCCCTGGTGGCGGTCACCGGCGGGGACGCCCTGGGCGCCCTCGGCTCGGAGGGGCCCTTCGCCTGGACGACCCTGGTCGCCCGGGGGCTGCTGCTCCTCGGTCTGGCGTTGCTGGTCGCGGCCGCCGTGGCCGACCCGGGTCGGGACGACGACGGGTCCACCGACGCCGTCCCGGGGGAGCAGCGCCTCACCGACCGGCTGACGATGGCCGGACACCTGCTGCCGCACGTGGTCGTCGTGGTGGCCGCGGTCCTGCTCCTGGTGTCGGCCCTGGTCGGCCACGCCCCCACCGGCGCGGCGCTGGTCGCCGTGGCCCTCGGGCTCGTGCTGACCGCCGTCCACCGGGGCGTCGCGGCCCGCGACGAGGTCCGGATCACCGCCCGGCTGCAGCGCAGCGAGGCCTGGTTCCGCTCCCTGGTGCACTCCAGCAGCGATGCGGTCCTGGTGCTCGACGCCGAGCTCACCGTCACCTGGGCCGCCCCCGCACTGGCCGGCCCGGCCGAGCAGGCCGGGCTGCCCCTCATCGGCTTCCCGGTGCTGGACCGGGTGCACCCGCAGGACGTCGACGCCGTCCGCGCCTGGCTCATCGACCCCGCGGTCCCGGTCGGCGGGCTCACCGGCCTGCGCAGCTTCCGGCTGCCCGGCACCGACGGCACCTGGCGGGTGCTCGAGGTCGGCCTCACCGACCTGCGCGGCGACGCCGACGTCGCCGCCCTCGTGCTGCAGTGCCGGGACGTCACCGCCCGGCTGGACACCGAGGACGAGCTGCGGTCGTTGGCCTTCAGCGACCCCGTCACCGGCCTGCCCAACCGGGCCGCGCACGTCCGCGCCCTCACCGAGGAGCTCCGACAGGTGGGCGACACCCCCGGGGTCGCCCTGCTGCTGTTCGAGGTGGAGGGCCTGGCCGAGGCGCGGGAGAACGTCGGCCGCGACGTCGTCGACGTGTCCCTGGTCGAGGTCGGCCGCCGGCTGCGCGCCACCGTCCGCGGTGACGACCAGGTCGCCCGGGTCGGGCCGGAGCTGTTCGCCGTCCTCGCCCACGGGGTGGACGGCGAGCCCGACCTGGTCGCCGCCCGCTGCCTGTCGGTCGTGGAGCAGCCGATCACCACCGAACTGGGCCTGGTCGACCTCTCCGCGGCCGTCGGCCTGGTCGCACTGGCCGCCGGGGACACCCCCGCCGCGGTCATCGACCGCGCCGAGCTCGCCGTCGTCGCCGCCCGCACGGCCGGGCCCGGGTCGGTGCGCCGGTACGACCCGGCCATGGGTGCGGCCCGCGACCGCCGGGAGCGGCTGCGCGAGGACCTCGTCGGCGCTCGCGCCCGGGGTGAGTTCGCGCTGGCCTGGCAGCCCATCGTCGACCTCGCCACCCAGCGGGTCACCGGCGTCGAGGCGCTCGCCCGCTGGCGGCACCCCGCCTTCGGGGAGCTCGAGCCCGAGGAGTTCATCCCGATCGCCGAGCGCTCGGGCCTGATCGGGGACCTGCAGCGCTGGGTGCTAGCCGAGGCCACCACCGCCGCCGTCGCGTTGCCCCGGTACGGGGACGGTGCGCTGAAGCTGGGGGTCAACGTCTCCGCGGTCCACGTGGCCAGCGGCACCCTCGTCGGGGACGTGTCCCGGGCCCTGCAGGCCAGCGGGCTGCCCGCCGAGCGGCTGGTCATCGAGATCACCGAGTCGACCGTGCTGGCCGACGGGATGCACGTGGAGACCGACTTCGCCGCGCTGCGGCTGATGGGCGTGCACCTGGCCCTGGACGACTTCGGGTCGGGCTACTCCTCGCTGGCCCACCTCACCCGGTTGCCGGTGGACATCATCAAGCTCGACCGCGCCTTCCTGGCCCGGCTGGACAAGGACACCCAGACCCGGGCGCTGTGCGAGTCGGTGATCGGCATCGGAGCCACGCTGGGCATCGACGTCGTCGCCGAGGGCGTGGAGACCCCCAGCCAGCTCGCCGTGCTGCGGGCGATGGGCTGCGGCTTCGCCCAGGGCTTCCTGCTGTCGCGTCCGCTCTCCCTGCCCCGCTTCGTCGGGATGCTGGACGCCGACGCCGGTCAGCTGTGGCCGGGACTGGTCGGGCGGGTCTGAGCCGATGGCGTCGCGGACCGCGCTGCCGGCACCACCCACCCCCGACCCCGCTCCCACGGCCGGCCCCCGGGTCGGGGCCCTGCTGGGCGCGTTGAGCACCGTCGTGGTGGTCGCCGTCGTGTCGGGCCTGGTGGCCCCCGGTCTCGCCGACCGGGTGCTCCCTGCCGGGCTCGCCGTCGCCTCGGCCGGCACCGGGGCGGCCCTCCTGACGAGGATCGCCCCGCCGGGCCGCGCCGGACTCTCCTGGCGGCTGCTCGGGACCGCCTTGCTGCTGGTCGCAGCGGGTCAGGCCGCGGCCGCCGTCCTCGGCGTGGGGCTCAACCCGGGCCGCAGCGGTCCCCAGGACCTGCCCCTGGTCGTCGCCGTCCCGATCGTGCTGGCCGGCAGCGTGGCGTTGCTGGGCAGTGAGGGACCGGGCCGCTGGTGGACCCGGGTGGGCTCGCGCTCCTGGCTGGACGCCGGGATCGTCCTGGTCGCCCTCACCGTGGTGGCCGTCGTCGTCGTCGGCGACGCACTGGACAGCTCCGGCACGGCCGGGGACCCGGTGGTGGCCGCCACGCTCCCCGCGGTCGGGGCACTGCTGGCTGCGATCGGGTTGCTCACCGCCGCGGTGCTGTCCGCCGGTCGGCGGGTCACCGGGTCCTGGGTGACCGTGCAGTGGCTGGCCACCGCGGTGGTCGCGGTCAACGGTGCGGTCGCCGCCGCGCTGGCCTCACCCACCCTCGACCTGGTCACCGTCCTGGCCTGGACCGTCGTGCTGGTCGCCGTGGTGCTCGGCGCGGCCGCCGACCCGGGGCCCGGTGTCCCGCCGCCCCGCGGGGAGGTGGGCACCCAGCCGTTGTCCGGGGTGCTGCTGAGCTGGTGCTCGGCGTCGGCCGTGGGCGTGCTGCTGGTGGCCGGGGTGGCCGCCGGCCGGCCGCTGGGCCTCCTCGAGGGCGTCGGTGCCCTCGTGCTCGTGCTGCTCACCGCCGCCCGGAACGTGCTGTGGGTGGCCGACGGGGAACGGCTGACCCGGCGACTGGCCCGGGCCGAGGCCTGGTTCCGCTCGCTGGTGCTCGACGCCGACGACGTGACCGTGGTGCTGGACCGCGACACCCGGCTGGCCTGGGTGTCGGACTCGGTGCAGGTGCGGCTGGGCTACAGCCCGCGCGAGCTGGCCGACCGCGCGCTCGCCGACCTCGTGCACCCCGAGGACGCCGACGCCCTCGCCGCTGCGGTCGGTGGCGCACCCGGGGTGCACGGCTTCCGGGTGCGCACCCGGGCCGGTGCCTGGCGGGAGGTCGAGGCCCTCGGTGGGGGGACCGACGGCGCCGCGGGGGTCGAGGGCCGGGTGCTGCACCTGCGCGACGTGACCGACCGGCGGGCCACCGAGCGCGAGCTGCAGCGGATGGCCTTCACCGACTTCCTCACCGGGCTGCCCAACCGGGCCCGGCTGATGGCGGCCCTCGGCGTGGCCCGGGCCAGGGCCCAGGACGGCGGGCCGGCCAGCGTGCTGCTGCTGGACCTCGACGGCTTCAAGAGCGTCAACGACGTCGCCGGGCACGAGGCGGGGGACCGGCTGCTGGCCGAGGTGGCCGACCAGCTGCGCGGCCTGGTCCGCGAGCCCGACCTGGTGGCCCGCCTGGGTGGCGACGAGTTCGCGGTGCTGGTCCGGTCCGGTCTGACCGAGGCCGCCGCACTGGCCGAGCGGGTCGTCACCGGGCTGGACCGCGAGCACCGCGCCTCGGCGCCCGACGGGTCGCCCGACGGACCGGTCTTCGCCCTGTCGGCCAGCATCGGGGTCACCGAACTGCGGGCCGAGGACGACGTCGCCACCACCCTGCGCCAGGCCGACCTGGCGCTGCGGGCCGCCAAGGCGGCCGGCAAGAGCTGTGTGCGCAGCCACGGCGACGCCGCTGACGCCGTCACCACCCGGCGCACCCGGCTCGCCCGCGACCTCCCGCAGGCCCTGGCGGCCGGCCAGCTGCGGGTGGACTACCAGCCGGTGGTCGGCGTGCAGGAGGGCCGGGTGCTGGGGGTGGAGGCGCTGGTCCGCTGGGACCACCCCGTGCTCGGGGAGGTCGGACCCGACGAGTTCGTGCCGCTGGCCGAGGACGACGGGTTGATCGTGCCGCTGCAGCGCTGGGTGCTCGACCGGGCCTGCCGCGAGCTGGCCGCACTGCGTGCCGGGGGGCGGGACCTCAAGCTGGGCGTGAACATCAGCGTGCGGCACCTGCAGGCGGGCTGTCTGGTGGCCGACGTCGCCCAGGCGCTGGCCGCCTCCGGGCTGCCCTCGCACCAGCTGATGATCGAGGTGACCGAGTCGGTGCTGATGAGCGAGCAGGACCGGCTCGACAGCGACCTGCAGACCCTGCACGACATGGGCTGCGTGGTGTCGCTGGACGACTTCGGGCGGGGCTACTCCTCCTTCGCCTACCTGGCCCGGCTGCCGGTGGACGTGCTCAAGATGGACCGGGAGTTCCTCGCCGGCATCGAGCACGACGCGCGCAGCGCGGCCGTGGTGGGCAGCGTCATCGCCCTGGGCGGGCAGCTGCAGATCGACGTCGTCGCCGAGGGTGTGGAGACCGCGGGGGAGCTGGCCGCGCTGCAGCGGCTGGGCTGCCGGTTCGTGCAGGGGTTCCTGCTGGCCCGCCCGACCCGGGCCGCCGATCTCGCCGGGGTGGTCGACGGCTTCGACCCCGACGTCCTGCGTCCCACGGAACGGTCGTCGGCGTTCCACTGAGTGGGACGTCGTGGTTGACGGGGGGACGTGCCAGGGCGCACAGTGTCGACGTGCTGCGCTCCTCCCTCCTCGTAGTCATCGACTAGCGCGCCGGTCCTCCGACCGTCGCGCTCGCCCCTCCGTGCCTCTCGGCACGAGGGGTTTTTTGTTGGCCGAGTCCCGTCCGGACCCCGTCGCACACCCACCCCCGCGCCCAGGGAGATCCACCCAGATGAGCACCACCGCCGAAGCCCCCACCGCCGCTGCCGCCGCGTCCCTGGCCGGGCTGGAGACCGCCGCCACCTCGGTGGCCGAGGCCGCCGCCCCCGCCACCCACGAGCCGGCCACCGGGATCACCGGGGCGCAGAGCCTGGTCCGCTCCCTGGAGGCGGTCGGGGTGGAGATGGTCTTCGGCATCCCGGGCGGGGCGATCCTCCCGCTCTACGACCCGCTCTTCGACTCCACGGTGCGCCACGTGCTGGTGCGCCACGAGCAGGGCGCCGGGCACGCCGCCACCGGCTACGCCCAGGCCACCGGGAAGGTCGGGGTCTGCATGGCCACCTCCGGGCCCGGCGCGACCAACCTGGTGACCCCGCTGGCCGACGCCTACATGGACTCGGTGCCGATCGTGGCCATCACCGGCCAGGTGCCCTCCGGCGCGATCGGGACCGACGCCTTCCAGGAGGCCGACATCCGCGGCATCACGATGCCGGTCACCAAGCACAACTTCCTGGTCACCGATGCCGCCGAGATCCCCCAGCGGATCGCCGAGGCGTTCCACCTGGCCTCCACCGGCCGGCCCGGGCCGGTGCTGGTCGACGTCCCCAAGGACGTGCTGCAGGCCACCACCGACTTCTCCTGGCCGCCGCGGATCGACCTGCCCGGCTACAAGCCGACCACCCGGCCGCACGGCAAGCAGGTCCGCGAGGCCGCGGCCGTCATCCAGGCCGCGCGTCAGCCGGTGCTCTACGTCGGTGGCGGGGTGCTGAAGGCGCACGCCAGCGAGGTCCTGGCCGAGCTGGCCGAGCTCACCGGCGCTCCCGTCGTCACCACCCTGATGGCCCGCGGCGCGTTCCCCGACAGCCACGCCCAGCACCTGGGCATGCCCGGCATGCACGGCACGGTCACCGCGGTCACCGCCCTGCAGAAGGCCGACGTGCTGGTCGCCCTGGGCGCCCGCTTCGACGACCGGGTCACCGGGCAGCTGTCCACCTTCGCCCCCGGCGCGACCGTGGTGCACGCCGACATCGACCCGGCCGAGATCGGCAAGAACCGCAAGGCCGACGTGCCGATCGTCGGGGACGCGAAGGAGACCATCACCGAGCTGGTCGCCGCGCTGCGGAACCTGCAGGAGGACCAGGGGCGCCCCGACCTGTCCGCCTGGTGGACCCAGCTGGACAGCTGGCGCGCGACCTACCCGCTGGGCTACGACCTGCCCGAGGACGGCGCACTGTCCCCGCAGTACGTCATCGAGCGGCTGGGTGCGATCGCCGGTCCGGACGCCGTCTACTGCGCCGGGGTCGGCCAGCACCAGATGTGGGCCGCCCAGTTCGTGAAGTACGAGAAGCCGGGCACCTGGCTCAACAGCGGTGGGCTCGGCACGATGGGCTACGCGGTCCCGGCCGCGATGGGCGCCAAGGCCGGTCGCCCCGAGGCCACGGTCTGGGCCATCGACGGTGACGGCTGCTTCCAGATGACCAACCAGGAGCTGGCCACCTGCGCCATCGAGGGCATCCCGATCAAGGTGGCTGTGATCAACAACGGCAACCTGGGCATGGTCCGGCAGTGGCAGACCCTGTTCTACGAGGGCCGCTACTCCAACACCAAGCTGCACGTGCAGAACGCCGACGGCACCCGCCGCGCCGGCGTCCGGATCCCCGACTTCGTGCTGCTGGCCGAGGCGCTGGGCTGCGTCGGACTCCGCTGCGAGACCGCCGAGGACGTCGACGCCACCATCGCGCAGGCCATGGCGATCGACGACCGCCCGGTCGTCATCGACTTCACCGTCGGCTCCGACGCCCAAGTGTGGCCGATGGTCGCCGCCGGCGCGAGCAACGACGAGATCCTCGCCGCGCGGGACGTCCGCCCGGTCTTCGGAGAGGGGAAGGTGTAGGACCCCCTCTCCCCCCACCGCTCGCACGCTCGAGTCGGGCCCCCGAGAGGGGCCGGCACAGCAAGAAGGAAGAGGTCCCCCATGCCACGCCACACGCTGTCGGTGCTGGTCGAGAACAAGTCCGGTGTGCTGGCCCGCGTCTCGGCGCTGTTCAGCCGGCGCGGCTACAACATCGAGTCCCTCGCCGTCGGGCCGACCGAGAACCCGGACCTGTCCCGGATGACGATCGTGGTCGACGTCGACTCCCAGCCGTTGGAGCAGATCACCAAGCAGCTGAACAAGCTGATCGAGGTCATCAAGATCGTCGAGCTGGACGGTGCCTCCGTGCAGCGCGAGCTGCTGCTGGTCAAGGTCCGTGCACCGCTCGCCGACCGCGCCCAGGTGCTGCAGACCGCCGAGCTGTTCCGGGCCCGGGTGATCGACGTCAACACCGACACCGTCACCCTGGAGTCCACCGGCACCCCCGAGAAGCTGCAGGCGCTGCTCGCCGTCCTCGCCCCGCTGGGGATCAAGGAGATGGCGCAGTCCGGCACCGTCGCCCTGGGCCGCGGCCCGCGGTCGATGAGCGGCGCCGGTACGTTGCGCCCCGTCGAGCGCTCCGCCTGACGAAGGACCCCCTCGCCCCCACGAGGCGCTCCGCACCCCGCGGGGCCCTACGACCAGGCCGTTCCAGCACGTCACCAACCCCCAACCCGAGGAGTCACCCGCACATGGCCGCCGAGATCTTCTACGACGACGACGCCGACCTGTCGATCATCCAGGGGCGCACCGTCGCCGTCATCGGCTACGGCAGCCAGGGCCACGCCCACTCGCTGTCGCTGCGTGACTCCGGCGTGGACGTCCGCGTCGGCCTGCTCGAGGGCTCGAAGAGCCGCGCCAAGGCCGAGGCCGAGGGCCTGCGCGTCGTCACCCCCGCCGAGGCGGCCGCCGAGGCCGACCAGATCATGATCCTGGCCCCGGACCACGTGCAGCGGAAGCTGTACACCGAGTCCATCGAGCCCAACCTGCAGGACGGCGACGCGCTGTTCTTCGGCCACGGGTTCAACATCCGCTTCGGCTACATCAAGCCCCCGGCCGGCGTCGACGTCGCCATGGTCGCCCCCAAGGGCCCGGGCCACCTGGTCCGCCGCGAGTTCGTCGACGGCAAGGGCGTGCCCTGCCTCATCGCCGTCGAGCAGGACGCCTCCGGCTCGGCCCAGGCACTCGCGCTCTCCTACGCCAAGGCCATCGGCGGTGCCCGCGCCGGCGTCATCAAGACCACGTTCGCCGAGGAGACCGAGACCGACCTCTTCGGCGAGCAGGCCGTGCTCTGCGGCGGCATGTCCGCCCTGGTGCAGGCCGGGTTCGAGACCCTCACCGAGGCCGGCTACCAGCCCGAGATCGCCTACTTCGAGTGCCTGCACGAGCTCAAGTTGATCGTCGACCTCATGTACGAGGGTGGCATCGCCAAGCAGCGCTGGTCGGTGTCCGACACCGCCGAGTACGGCGACTACACCTCCGGCCCGCGGGTCGTCGACGCGCGCGTCAAGGAGACGATGGGGCAGGTCCTGAAGGACATCCAGGACGGCACCTGGGCTGCGGCCTTCATCGCCGACCAGGACGCCGGGGCCCCGGACTTCACGGCCAAGCGGGCCGCCGCCGAGGCGCACCCGATCGAGGAGACCGGTCGTCAGCTGCGCGGGCTCATGAGCTGGGTGTCCGCCAGCGACGACTACACCGGCAGCGCCCAGCGCTGACCCACCACGACAGCCCCTCCCCGCGAGCCGCGGGGAGGGGCTGTCGTGTGTCCGGGATCAGGTGGCCGGCGTGGTCCAGGCGACGACGTCGGGACGGCGCATGAAGACCACCACGGCGACGGCGATGGCCAGGAGCAGGGCGGACAGCACGTCGAACCCGAGCCCGGTGACCACCGACAGCACCTCGTTCACCGCCCACACCACCGCCGATGCGACGCCGACGACGGTCAGCACCCGGCCGTTGCGTCCCCGCACCGCCAGCACGGCGCCGTAGACCGCCCCGGCCGAGAGCACCAGGTACAGCAGGCCCAGGGCGAGGAGGTCCAGCCGACCGTTCACCCCCAGGCTCAGCCCGGACAGCCCGGGGAGCAGGCAGAACAGGGCCTGCAGCCCGGCGAGGGCGGCCGCGGCGACCACCGCCGGCGGGGGACGCCCGGTGCCGGTCCCGCCGGTGCTCACGCCGCCCGACGCCCGGCCAGGTACTGCTGGGCCGGGGGCTGGCGGAGCAGGAAGACGATCACCAGCGGCACCAGGAAGCCGAGCAGGTTGACCACCTGGAACGACCCGTCGACCAGGCTGAGCACCACCACGACCAGGTTCAGCGCGATGGACGCGTAGAGGGCGTTGAGCAGCAGCTTCTCGTCGGCGCCGCGCAGCAGCAGGACGCCCCCGACGAGCACGGCGACGGCGATCACCAGCGAGGCCAGCACCAGCACGCCGAGCACGGCGCTCACCTCGAACAGCAGGCCGAGGGCGGCGAGGTTGAGCAACCCGCCGAGGGTGCCCAGCGCGCCGATGACGACGGCCGCGATCGCGGCACCGGTCACCTGCGGAGGGCGCACGCCGGTCGGGGACCCGCCCGGGGCGGCCGGTCCGCCGGAGGCGGGCTGCTGGCCGTAGGCGGGGGGCTGCGGTCCGGGGTACGGCTGGCCGGGGGTCTGCTGCCAGCCGGCGTTCGGGTCCTGGGGCGGGTCGGGGCTGGTCATGGGCTCACTCTCACCTCGGTGCGGGTCGTGCGGGGCCTCGATCATGGGTGGCCCACCCCCGGGACGCGCGGTGGGTGGCGTCGAAACGCGCAGACGGGGCCAGGGAGAGGAACACGACGACCAGGACGCAGGCCAGCAGCACCGGGGGAGCCAGCGCGCGGGTCGGTCCGGGGTCCCCGACGCCGCCCAGGGTGCTCAGCACCGGTTGGAGCAGCAGCACCGCACCCACCACGGACACCACCAGCAGCGGCACCCGCGTCCGCCCGGTGGCACACAGCAGGACGGTGGACCCCACCCCGACGGTGACCAGGGCCAGCCCGACGGACAGGGCGACCAGCGCCCCGCCGATGCCCCGACGCACCCCGTCGACGAGGTCGGGGTCGGGACCGCCGGCGCCCCGGGCGTCCAGCCCGGTCGTCGCGAGGTCGACCGTCAGCCAGCCCAGGTAGGCCACCAGCAGCAGCCCCAGGACGACGGCGGACGTGGTGGTCCAGGGCCGCGGGCCGGGTGCGGGTGCCGGAGGTGGGGGCCGGTACCCGGCCCACGGTGCGGACGGCGGGGCCCAGGAGGGGCCGACCCAGGGCGGGGGAGGTCGCCAGGTGACAGCCGGCTGCGGAGGGCCCCACGCCGGTGGGGGCCGACGCGTGGGCGGGGGCCCGAGGTAGCCGCCGGCTCCCGGCAGCGGGGCGGTCGACTGCCGGGGGAGCTGCACCGGCCCGGTGGGGACGTCGTCGGTTCCCGGTGCCCCGTCGCTCACGTCCGGCTGCGGCTCAGCCGACGGCGGTGCGGCGCGCGCGGTGCGCGGCGAAGAACTGGCTCGCCGGGCTCAGCGAGAGCAGCACCACGATCGCGATGGCCCCGGCGAAGAAGAGCAACGTGACCACCACGCCCCCGGCGGAGCCCTCCTGGCCGGCGTTGGCCAGTGCGCCGATGAAGGCCAGCCCGGTGGCCGCGACGGAGATGGAGCCGGCGACCAGCAGGAGGACCCGGCTCCGGCCGGTCAGCGCCCACGCCGAGCCCCAGATGGCCAGCACCGTCCACACGAGGGCCAGGAGGCCGAGGACGAAGACCACGCCGGCGGCTGCGGCGAAACCGCTGCCGAACAGGTCGCCGAGGCCGAGGTCGTCGTCCAACGAGTTCGCGCCGGAGCTGGCCCCGGTGAGGGCGGCACCACCCACGAGGAAGAGGGCCGTGACCAGGACGCCGATCGCGCCGAAGACGAGACCCAGCACGGCTGCGGTGATCACGCCACCGGGTCGGGCCGGGGGAGGAGCGCCCCAGCCGTACCCCTGCACCCCGCCCTGGCCGTAGGCGGCCTGGTAGCCGTACGGGGACGCCTCCTGGCCGTAGGCGGGTTGCACGTACCCGCCCTGGTCGTACCCGCCCTGCCCGTAGGCGGGCTGCCCGTAGGAGGCTGGGCCGTAGGGCGGCTGGTCGGAGGGCTGGCCCCATCCGCTCGAGCCCGGCGACGGGTCCTGTCCGTACCGGGGGGACTCCGGTCGGCCCTGCTCGTCCCGTTCGTCGCTCATGGTCTCCTCCACGCGGGGCCGGCCCCGGGGACCGGCGGTGAACAGCCAGGATGGCCGCGGCGCACGCACCGGGCAAGCAGGACCGACCCTCCCGGGTGTCGCCGCAGAGCGCTCTCTCGCGGGCGCCCGGCGGGTGCCGATGGAGCGAGCCCTAGGCTGTCCAGCCGTGACCACCCCCGCGCCCGTCGTCCTGATCGCCGAGGAGCTCGCCCCCAGTGCCCTGGAGGTGCTGGGCAGCGAGTTCGAGATCCGGTACGTCGACGGCGCCGACCGGGCCGCCCTGCTGCCAGCCCTCGCCGACGCGGCGGCGGTCATGGTGCGCAGCGCCACCACGATGGACGCCGAGGCCCTCGCAGCCGCCCCGCACCTCAAGGTGGTCGCGCGCGCCGGCATCGGGCTGGACAACGTCGACGTCCCGGCCGCCACCGCCCGCGGCGTCATGGTGGTCAACGCGCCCACCTCGAACATCGTCAGCGCTGCCGAGCACGCGGTGGCCCTGCTCCTCGCCGCCGCCCGGCACATCCCGGCCGCGGACGCCTCGCTGCGCGAGGGCACCTGGAAGCGGTCGATGTTCACCGGCGTCGAGGTCACCGAGAAGACCGTCGGCGTCGTCGGTCTGGGCCGCATCGGCGTCCTGGTGGCTCAGCGGTTGGCCGCCTTCGGCGTCACGCTCATCGCCTACGACCCCTACATCCAGCCCGGCCGCGCCGCCCAGCTCGGCGTCCGACTGGTGTCGCTGGAGGAGCTCCTCCGCGAGTCGGACTTCATCACCATCCACCTGCCCAAGACCCCCGAGACCCTCGGGATGATCGGCGCCGAGCAGCTCGCCCTCACCAAGCGCGGCGTGATCATCGTCAATGCCGCCCGCGGTGGGCTGGTCGAGGAGGCGGCGCTGGCCCAGGCGCTGCAGTCGGGCCAGGTCGGCGCGGCCGGGATCGACGTCTACGCCAAGGAACCCTGCACCGACAGCCCGCTCTTCGCGCTGCCCAACGTCGTCGTCACCCCGCACCTGGGTGCCTCGACCACCGAGGCCCAGGACAAGGCCGGGACGGCGGTCGCGCGCAGCGTGCGGCTGGCCCTGCAGGGCGACTTCGTGCCCGATGCGGTGAACGTCCAGGCCGGCGGGGTCGTCGCCCCCGACGTCCGCCCCGGCCTGCCGCTGGCGGAGAAGCTCGGCCGGGTCTTCACCGCCGTCGCCGGTGGGCTGGCCCAGTCGGTGTCGGTCGAGGTGCTGGGCAAGATCGCCGAGTTCGACGTCTCCGTCGTCCAGCTGGCCGTGCTGCGCGGGGTCTTCACCGACGTCGTCGAGGAGCAGGTCAGCTACGTCAACGCCCCGCTGCTGGCCGAGGCCCGCGGCCTGGACGTCACGCTGACCAAGGACGTCGAGAGCCCGCACTACCGCAACCTGATCACCGTGCGCGGCGCGATGGCCGATGGCACTGCCGTGACCGTCTCCGGCACGCTGTACGGCAAGAACCAGGTGCCCAAGCTGACCGAGGTGGGCGGCTTCGAGATCGACCTCGAGGCCAAGGGCTACCTGCTGTTCTTCACCTACGCCGACCGGCCGGGCGTGGTGGGCACCGTCGGTGCCGCGCTGGGCGAGGCCGGGGTGAACATCGCCGGCGCCCAGGTCAGCCGCACGACGCAGGGCGGGGAGGCCTTGATGGCCGTCACCGTCGACAGCGAGGTGTCCGGCGAGCTGCTCGCCGACATCGGCGGGCGCATCGGGGCCCGGGAGGCCCGGGCGGCGGACCTCAACCCGATCTGAGGCACCCGCGAGGCCTGCAGCGGCGTCGACCCCACCCGGGGTCGGCGCCGCTGTCGCGTGTCCGGGCGGTGTCCACCGGACGGACAGCGGACTCCCGGCCGGGGTGGTCGACCGCGTGTCGAACACGACGTCCGGCGGCTCGTGGCTGCTCCGGCTGCGCTGCGCCCGGGCGGTTCGACCGGGACCGAGCGGTCCACGGGGCCGTCTGCGCTCCTGCGGTGCCCCGTGTGGGCCAGGTGGCCATGGCGCTCAGCGGGGCTGACGACCACGCTCTCTCCCAGGCGGCGACCAGGAGTACCCGCGGTGTGCACGGTGGCCCAGCACGCCAACCCCGAGCCCTCCTCGACCCTGGCCGCGGCAGCCGAGGACGCTCCCACCGAGCTCGAGCGGTCGGCGGACCTGGCCGGAGTCGGGGTCGCCTCCGACGTCGTGCCGCACGACGACGCCGGCCGGTGGGTCGCGGTCTCCGCCCGCGGCCGCTTCACCACCGCGCAGACGGCGGTCGACTACGGCGTCCCTCGACGCGACCGGGGACGGGGTCTGGGAGCACCAGTCACCACCACCCGCATCGAGGACCACCGCGTGCCGCTGGTCGTCCTGACCGACCGGGACCTCGACCTGGTCGGGCCGGGCGGGGAGCCCGTCGTGACCCCGATGAACGGCTGTGACAGCCTCGTCGAGACCACCGCGACGGACTCCGGCGTCCAGGTGCTCAGCGTGCCGCTGTCGGCGTTCCCGGAGCCACTGGGCCGGATCGCCGTCGGTGTCCGGTCCGCCGGCGCCAGCGGCACCGTGGACGACGTCGGCACCCAGGACGCGGTGTCCTACGCCGTGCGGACACCGCGGCGGACACCGCCGTGGACACCGCCGCGGACACCGCCGTGGGCGGCGAGAGGGCCGCGATGGTGCTGCTCAGCCAGAACAAGCACCGGCTGGACCCGGCAGCACCACCGCGCACCCGGCGCCCCCCGCACACCCGTGCGGGGGGCGCCGGTGTGTCCGGGTGGAGGCGGGAGCGCGGCAGGGCACTAGCCTCGGGCCCCATGCGCCTGGCTGTGATCCCTGGAGACGGCATCGGACCCGAGGTGGTGGCGGAGGGCCTCAAGGTCCTCGGTGAGGTCGCCCCCGACGTCGAGAGCACCCACTACGACCTGGGTGCCGCTCGTTGGCAGCGCACCGGGGAGCTGTTGCCCGACACGGTGCTCGACGAGCTGCGCCAGCACGACGCGATCCTGCTGGGCGCGGTGGGCGACCCGTCGGTGCCCGCCGGCATCCTCGAGCGGGGCCTGCTCCTGAAGCTGCGGTTCGAGCTCGACCACCACGTCAACCTGCGGCCGGCCAAGCTCTACGACGGCGTGACCAGCCCGCTGGCCGACCCCGGCGAGGTCGACATGCTGTGCGTGCGCGAGGGCACCGAGGGCCCCTACGTCGGCAACGGCGGCGCGCTGCGCAAGGACACCCCGCACGAGGTCGCCACCGAGGTCAGCCTCAACACCGCCTTCGGGGTCGAGCGCGTGGTGCGGTACGCCTTCGAGCGTGCCGTGACCCGTCCGCGCAAGCACCTGACGCTCATCCACAAGACGAACGTGCTGACCCACGCCGGGTCGTTGTGGTCGCGGACGGTCGAGGAGCTGTCCACGGAGTTCCCCGACGTCGCCGTGGCCTACCAGCACGTGGACGCCGCCGCGATGTTCTTCGTGACCGACCCGAGCCGGTACGACGTGATCGTCACCGACAACCTGTTCGGCGACATCGTCACCGACATCGCCGCGGCCGTCACCGGTGGCATCGGCCTGGCGGCCAGCGGCAACCTCGACGCCTCGGGCACCAACCCGTCGATGTTCGAGCCGGTGCACGGTTCGGCTCCCGACATCGCCGGCCAGGGCAAGGCCGACCCGACGGCGACGGTGCTGTCGGTCGGGCTCCTCCTGGAGCACCTGGGCCGGCCCGAGCAGGCCCGCAAGGTCAACGCCGCGGTGGCCTTCGACCTGTCCACCCGGGACAGGCGCGCCCCGCTGCGCACCAGCGAGGTCGGCGACCGCCTGGCGGCGCTGGCCTCCGGCTGAGCCCCCGGGACGGCGGCGGCTCCGCCAGCGGGCCGGACGAGGTCACCGTGCGCTGAGCGGTGCCACCGTGGAGGCGAGAAGGCAGAACTCGTTGCCCTCGGGGTCGGCGAGCACGACCCAGGTCATCTCCTCGCTCGGCGGGCCCTGACCCACGTCGGCCCGGCTGGCACCCAGCGCCACCAGCCGCTCGAGCTCGGCGGCCTGGTCGCGGTCGGTGGCGTTCAGGTCCAGGTGCAGCCGCACCTTGCCCGGGGTCGGGTCCGGGGTGGGCAGGAAGTCCAGTCCCGGCACCGGGCCCTTCCCCGGCTGCCCCGGTGGGCCGATGCTGACCGCGCCGTCCTCCTCGCCGACCACCTCCCAGTCCAGGACCGCGGCCCAGAAGGCGGCGAGGGCGGGCGGGTCGAGGGCGTCGACGGCGACGGCGGTGATGCGGGCGGCCATCGCCCGATCCTGACCTGGAACGGCAGCTCGCCGCCAGGTCAGTAGCCTCGACCCGTGCGCATCGTCCGTTACGCCTCACCGTCCGGCATGTCCTTCGGCGTCCTCGACGGGGACGGCCAGGTGGCCCAGATCGAGGGCCACCCCTTCGGCCAGATCTCCTTCACCGGTCAGCGGCACGCCGCGGCCGACGTCCGGCTGCTCTCCCCGATCCTGCCCAGCAAGGTGGTGTGCGTCGGCAAGAACTACGCCGACCACGTGGCGGAGATGAAGACCGGCGACGCCCCGGCGGAGCCGCTGCTGTTCCTCAAGCCCTCCACCTCGGTGATCGGGCCCGGCGATGCGATCCGCATCCCGCCGGGCAGCACCAACGTGCACCACGAGGCCGAGCTGGCCGTCGTCATCGGCGCCCGCGGTGCCCGGCACGTGACCCCCGAGCAGGCGCTGAGCAGCGTCTTCGGCTACACGATCGGCACCGACGTGACCGAGCGGGACATGCAGCGCAGCGACAACCAGTGGACCCGAGCCAAGGGCTTCGACTCCTTCTGCCCGATCGGGCCGTGGATCGAGACCGACCTGCCCGGCATCGGCAAGGACCCCGCCGACCTGTCGGTCACCGCCACCGTCGACGGCGAGCTCCGTCAGGACGGCCGCACCAGCCAGCTGCTCTTCGACGTCCCCACCCTGATCTCCTACATCTCCCAGGTGATGACCCTGCTGCCCGGCGACGTCGTCCTCACCGGCACGCCCGCCGGGGTGGGCCCGCTGCGCGCCGGCGGGTCGGTCACCTGCGCCATCGAGGGCCTGGGCGAGCTCACGAACACCGTCACCGGCGCCGACACCGTCTCCACCGCCCGATGACGGCCCCCCAGGGCGCCGTCCGCACCCGGTTCTGCCCCTCGCCCACCGGGACCGTGCACGTCGGCGTCATGCGCGCCGCGCTGTTCAACTGGGCCTACGCCAAGCACACCGGCGGTGCGTTCGTCTTCCGCATCGAGGACACCGACGCCGCGCGCAACACCGAGGAGTCCTACCGGCACCTGCTGGACAGCCTGCGCTGGCTGGGCCTGGAGTGGGACGAGGGCCCCGAGGTCGGCGGCCCGCACGGCCCGTACCGGCAGTCCGAGCGCGGCGAGGTCTACCGCGACGTGCTGGCCAAGCTGGTCGAGGGCGGGCACGCCTACGAGTCCTTCTCCACCCCCGACGAGGTGTCGGCGCGCCGGGTGGCGGCCGGCCAGGACCCCAAGCAGGGGTACGACGGCGCCGACCGGGAGACGACCGACGCCCAGAAGGCCGCGTTCCGCGCCGAGGGTCGCTCCCCGGTCTACCGGCTGCGGATGCCCGATCACGCGCTGGCCTGGGACGACCTGGTGCGCGGCGAGGTCTCCTTCGCCGCCGGCGCCGTGCCGGACTTCGTGCTCGCCCGGGCGGGCGGGCAGCCGCTGTACCCGTTGGTCAACCCGGTGGACGACGCCCTGATGGGCATCACCGACGTGCTGCGCGGGGAGGACCTGCTGTCCTCCACCCCCCGCCAGCTCGCCCTCTACGAGGCGCTCACCGCCGTCGGCGTCGCCCAGGGCGCACCGCGCTTCGGGCACCTGCCGCTGGTGATGGGGGAGGGTGCCAAGAAGCTCTCCAAGCGTGACCCCACGTCCGACCTGGACCTCTACCGGGACCGCGGGTTCCTCCCCGAGGGCCTGGCGAACTACCTGGCCCTGCTGGGCTGGGCGATCGCCGAGGACCGCGACGTGTTCTCCATGGCCGAGATGGTCGAGGCCTTCGACGTCCGCCGGGTGAGCCCCAACCCGGCCCGCTTCGACCTGAAGAAGGCGGAGGCGATCAACGCCACCCACCTGCGCGCCCTGCCGGTGGAGGAGTTCGTCACCCGGGTGACCCCGTACCTGGCCGGCGCCGGCCTCGTCGCCGACCCGCCGACGGCCGACCAGCAGCGGGTGCTCGACGCGATCGCGCCACTGGCCCAGGAGCGGATGGTCGTGCTCGGCGAGGCCGTCGGGTTGCTCGGGTTCCTGTTCACCGACGACGTCGTCCTCGACGAGGCAGCGGTGGCCAAGCAGCTCTCCGGCCCGGACGCCGTCGAGGTGCTGGACGCCGCCACCGCCGCGCTGACCGCGCTCGCCGACTGGACCACCCCCGAGCTGGAGGCCGCGCTGAAGCAGGCCCTGGTCGAGGAGCTGGGCCGCAAGCCGCGGCAGGCCTTCGGGCCGGTCCGGGTCGCGATCAGCGGGCGGACCGTCAGCCCGCCGCTCTACGAGTCGATGGAGCTGCTGGGGCGGGAGACCACCCTGGCCCGACTCGCCGTCGCCCGGGAGCGCGCGAGCGCGTGATGCCCGGCGGAGCGGGTCCCCAGCAGCCCTGGCAGTACGGCGGGCCGCCCCCCACCGGCCGGTGGGGGGCGCCGGCGCAGGTGCCCCGTGGCTGGGTGTCCGCTCCGCCGCCACCACCGCTCCCGCCGCGGCCGGTGCGCGGTCGACCGGTCACCCCGCCCGGGGTGCCGCCCTTCGACCGGCCGCAGCCCTACGAGCGGTTGATGCGGGCCCGCGACTGGGCCTGGTGGCGACCGGTGCTCGGCCTGCTCCTGTTCACCGTGCTGTACGCGGTGGCCGCCGTGCTCATCGTCGTGGCTGTGCTGTTCACCGGGGTGGTGCCCGAGGCCAACCTGCTCGACCTGGTCGACCCCGGCGTGCTGCTGATGACCAACCTGTCGTTGATCGTCGCGATCCCGATCGTCTGGGCCTGCTGGGCGGTCGCGCACGGCATGCGGCCGGGCTGGTCGTCCTCGGTCACCGGTCGGCTGCGCTGGCGGCTGCTGCGGCCTCTCACGTGGCGCGCGGTGCTCACCCTGGGCGTCGGCGTCCTGGTGACCATCGGGATCAGCCTGACCGCCGAGAGCGGCGCCATCACCGGCCCGGACTCCAGCTACGTCTGGCTGCTGCTCGTGGTGCTGCTGACCACCCCGCTGCAGTCCGCTGCCGAGGAGTACGTCTTCCGCGGCTACCTCACCCAGGCGCTCACCGCGTGGATCCGCTCGGAGAAGGCCGGACCCGTCGTCGCGGCGCTGGTCACCGCCACGATGTTCTCCGCCGCGCACGCCCCGCCGGACGTGCTGACCTTCCTCGACCGGTTCGCCTTCGGGCTGGCCGCCTCCTGGGTCACCGCCCTCACCGGGGGGCTGGAGGCAGCGATCGTGCTGCACGCGGTGAACAACGTGGTGGTCTTCCTGACCGTCGGCCTGCTCGGCGACGAGGTGGCCACCGCGGTGCCCCCGGCGGGCATCGGGCTGCTGGTCACCCTGCTGGACCTGGTGGCGATGGGCGCCTACGTCTGGCTGGTCGCCCGCTCCCGCGCGGTGCTGCGGCCGGAGCTGGTCAGCCCCGCCGTCGACCTGCGTGGGACGCCGACCTGGCAGCCGACCTGGGTGCCTGCCCCGCCGCTGCCCCCGTTCGGCAGGGCGCCCGGCCCACCGGCGCCCGACCCGCGGTGGTCGAGGCAGGGGGGTGCGTGAAGCCCGGGAGGGCATCGGGTAGTGTCTCCGACGGCGCTGAGAGGCGCTGACAACAGCACAGCCCATGGGGTATGGGGTAATTGGCAGCCCGACGGTTTCTGGTTCCGTTAGTCTAGGTTCGAGTCCTGGTACCCCAGCGAGGAAGCTGTATCTCCTCATTTTCCGCACCACAGCACGGTTGTTCACGCAGCACGGCCCCGTCGTCTAGCGGCCCAGGACGCCGCCCTCTCACGGCGGTAGCGAGGGTTCGAATCCCGTCGGGGCTACACCGGTGCGAGAGCCCCCGACCTTCCGGTCGGGGGCTCTCGCCGTTCCCGGGCCGGAACCCCCGCGCGGAGGTCCCTGGACCGCGTGGCAAAATGATCGAGCACGGCCCCGTCGTCTAGCGGCCCAGGACGCCGCCCTCTCACGGCGGTAGCGAGGGTTCGAATCCCTTCGGGGCTACACCGGTGCGAGAGCCTCCGACCTTCCGGTCGGGGGCTCTCGTCGTTCCGGCTCGCGTCATGCCGGTCGCGGCACGGTCCAGGCCTCGGAACCTGTGCGACGACCGAACCGGCCCGCGGTCGACGCCGCGGTCGACGCCGTGGCCGACAGTGGCGGCCGACCGTCCGCGTCGCCCCTGCGGGACACGGCAGACCTGCCGGACACGAGTGCGGTGGCGTGCGGTTCCGGGAAATGGGCGGTCGCGTCCGCGAGACCGCGGGGGATGCCGCTGCGGCTCGGGGTGAGAGCCGTCCTAGCGGGCGGCGCGGGAGATCACCGCGGCCGTGTCCAGGACGGCGCCGATGGTCTCGCGGCTGGGCCGGCGGCCCAGCCGCTCGACCGGCCCGGAGATGGAGACCGCGCCCAGTACGGCGCCCGTGGCGTCCCGGACCGGCGCCGAGAGCGAGGCGACGCCCGGCTCCCGCTCGGCGATGCTGTGCGCCCAGCCGCGCCGGCGAACCTCCAGCAGGGTCCGCGCGGTGAACGTCGCGGCGGGGAGCAGGCGCGTCACCTCCTCTGCCGGGGTGAAGGCCAGCAGCGCGTGTGCCGCGGAGCCCGCG
>JAOPVM010000007.1 GCA_025966215.1 Klenkia sp. | reverse complement strand
CCCCGCGGGGGAGCCGGCCCGCGGGGCGGGTCAGCGGGGTGGGTCGAGGTGGGCCAGCAGGGTCTGCCCGATGTCCGTCATCGCCGCGATCTGCGCCGGGCTGAGCTGGTCGAACAGGTGGGTGCGCACGCTCTCCACGTGCACCGGGGCGGCGCCGGCCAGGGCGGCGAACCCCTCCTCGGTGAGGACGGCGAGCTGGCCGCGGCCGTCGTCCGGGCAGACCTGACGGCGCACCCAGCCGCGCTCCTCGAGCCGGGACACCGCGTGGGAGAGCCGGCTGCGGGAGGACAGGCAGCGCTCGGCGAGCTCGCTCATCCGCAGCGAGCGGCCGGGGGTCTCCGACAGCTGGACGAGGATCTCGTAGTACGCGTGCGAGATGCCGGTCTCCCGGGTGAGCTCCCGGTCCAGCCGGTCGGCCAACAGCTGGGTGCTGTACAACCAGGCGCGCCAGGCCTGCTGCTCGGACTCGTCCAGCCAGCGCGGGGCGGGCGCGGTGGCCGGTGACGGAGACGACACCTCTGCGGTCATGCCCCGAGGGTACTGGCGGAATGCTCAAGGCTTCAACTACGCTACGGTCAGCGAAGCAGTCAATCGCTCAATCACTTGGAGGAAGCATGAGCAGCACCACGCAGATCCCCGGCTACCTGGCCGGCACCTGGGACATCGACGCCACCCACTCCACGGTCGGCTTCTCCGTCCGGCACATGATGGTCAGCAAGGTCCGCGGCTACTTCACGAAGTTCGAGGGCGTCATCGTCACCGCCGCCGACCCGGCCGCCTCCACCGTCGAGGCCACGATCGACATGGACTCGATCGACACCCGCCAGGAGCAGCGCGACGCCCACATCCGGTCCGCCGACTTCTTCGACACCGGCAACCACACCGTGATGACCTTCCGGTCCACCGGCGTCAAGGCCAAGGGCGACGACTGGATCGTCGAGGGCGAGCTCACCATCAAGGGCGTCACCAAGCCCACCACGCTGTCCCTCGAGCTGAACGGCTTCGGGCCGGACGCCTACGGCGGCACGCGCGCCGGCTTCACCGGCAAGACCGACATCTCCCGCAAGGAGTTCGGCGTGGACATCGACATGCCCATGGACGGTGGCGGCGTCGTCGTCGGCGACAAGATCTCGGTCGAGCTCGAGATCGAGGCCGTGCTCCGCGCCGCCTGATCGACCGACTGGCCGAGGGCCCCGGGGTGAGGACACCCCCGGGGCCCTCTTCCGTCTGCAGGTCCGGGCGGGTGAGGATGCGGGCATGAGCGACCTCGTCCCGCTGGCCACCGGCGTCACCGGCTCGGGCCCCGGCCTGCTGCTGGTGCACGGCATCACCGAGGACCGGACGTTCTGGGGCCCCGTCGTGACCCTGCTGGCCGACCATGCGACCGTGGTCTCGGTCGACCTGCGCGGGCACGGCCAGTCCGCCCAGGCCGACTCCTACGGGCTGGCGGCCATGGCCGCCGACGTGCACGCCGCCTGGACCGCGACCGGGGTGGCCGGCGACCCTCTCGTCGTCGGGCACTCCCTGGGCGGGCTGCTCGCCGCGGTCTACGCCGGCCGGTGGCCCACCCGCGGGGTCGTCGACGTCGACCAGCCCCTCGCCCTGGGCGGGATGCAGGGCCAGCTGCTGCAGGCCGAGCCGATGCTCCGCGGCCCCGGTTTCGAGGCCTTCATGGCCGGCCTGTTCGACTCCATGCGCGGCGTGCTGGACGACGAGGCCGCCGCGGCACTCGCTGCCCGCCGCCGTCCGGTCCGCGAGGTCGTGACCGGCATCTGGTCCCCGCTGCTGGACGACACCCCCGGTGAGCTGGCCGGGATGGTCGAGGACATCGCGGCCGCGGTGCGCGTGCCGTTCCTCTCGCTGCACGGGCTGGACCCGGGGCCGGACTACGCCGACTGGCTGACCGCTCGCATCCCGACCGCCACCGTCGAGGTCTGGACCGACGACTCCGGCGCCCCGCTCGGTCACCATCCGCACCTCGTGCAGCCCGAGCGCTTCGTCGCCCGGGTGCAGGAGTTCGCCGACTCGCTCTGAGCAGCACAGCGGACGGCAGGAACCCCGGGGCCGCCGCCGCCGCAGAGGACGGGCCGGCGAGGACACTGGGCCCATGTCGACCAGCACGCTGAGCCGCTCCCGGCTCGCGACCCTGCCCTCCGCCCTGCCCGTCGCGATCGGGCTGGCCGCCGGCTTCGGCATCGCCCAGGGCACCGGCGTCCGCGCCCTGGGTGGTGCGGTGTTCCTCGCCGGCGGCCTCGCGGCCGGCTGGCTGTGGCGGCGTCGGCGTGGCTGGGCGGTCACGGCCGGGCTCGCGGTGGTCTACCTGGTGGCCTTCGTGCTGGCCCACGTGCTGGCGATCGGGGTCGGCTGGCCGGCCTGGCTGGCTGTGGGCGTGGTCACGATCGTGGCCGCGGGCATCGCCTCGGTGGTGGCTGACCGGTCACAGCCGGTCTGAGGTCGTCCGGGAGCGCCTACCATGGGAGGGTCGCCGGTCGGCGACGGGCGGTGCTCGGGGGATCCCACCAGTGCCGCGAACCCCGATCTCCTGAGGTGCCTCTCCGCATGCCCACCCGTAATGACCTGCGCAACGTGGCGATCGTCGCCCACGTCGACCACGGCAAGACCACCCTGGTCGACGCCCTGCTCCGCCAGGCCGGTGCCCTCGGTCGCGCGAAGGGCGAAGGCACGGACAACGACTCGACGCAGGACCGGGTCATGGACTCGATGGACCTCGAGCGCGAGCGTGGCATCACCATCCTCGCCAAGAACACCGCGATCCGGCTCGCCGACGCCGACGGCAACCCCGTCGTCGTCAACATCGTCGACACCCCGGGCCACGCCGAATTCGGCGGCGAGGTGGAGCGCTCGCTGTCCATGGTCGACGGCGTCTGCCTGCTCGTCGACGCGTCCGAGGGCCCGCTGCCGCAGACCCGCTTCGTGCTCCGCAAGGCGCTGGGCAAGGGGATGCCGGTCATCCTCGCGGTGAACAAGACCGACCGTGGCGACGCGCGGAT
>JAOPVM010000057.1 GCA_025966215.1 Klenkia sp. | reverse complement strand
GGGCCCGCCCCGCCGGCCTGACGAGGAGGACGCAGTCGTGTCGGAGGACCCGCAGCCCGACCAGCACCACGAGCTGGGAGCCGGAGCGCCGCGGATCAGCCTGGTGCACGAACGTTTCACCGAGTTCGCCGGCTCCGAGGCCGTGGTCGAGCAGCTGGCCCGGCTCTGGCCGCAGGCCCCGATCCTCGCCCCGGTCGGGCTCCCCGGTGTCATGCCGGCCGACCTCGAGCCACGGGTGCGGACGACGGCGCTGAGCAAGCTGCTGCGGGGGGACTCCTACGCCCACCTCCTCCCGGCCCTGCCGGTCGCGGTGCGGCGGCTGGAGATCCCGCCCTCGGACGTCGTCGTGGCCTCCCACCACGCCTTCGCCAACCAGGTCGTGCACGCCACCGACGCCCCCGTCGTCTCCTACGTGCACTCCCCGGCCCGCTGGGTCTGGGACCCTTCCATGCGGGACGGCGAGGTGGGCGGCCGGGCGGGTGCCGTCGCACTCCGGCTCTTCGCCGCCGGCTACCGGCCCGTCGACGTCAAGGCCGCGGCGCGGGTGCACACGCTGGTCGCCAACTCCGAGGCGGTCGCCCAGCGCATCCGCGACTGGTGGCAGCGTGACGCCGTCGTGGTCCACCCGCCCGTGGACACCGAGGCCTACACACCCGACCCCACGGTCCCCCGGGAGGACTTCTTCCTCCTCGCCGGCCGGCTGGTCCCCTACAAGCGTCCCGACCTGGCCGTGCGTGCCGCTGCCGCGGCCGGGGTGCCGCTGGTGGTCGTCGGCGACGGTCGGGCCCGTGCCGAGGTCGAGGCCCTGGCCGGACCGAACACCACGTTCGTCGGCCGGGTGAGCGACGAGGGGCTGCTCGACCTCTACCGGCGGTGCGCCGCCCTGCTCATGCCCGGCGTCGAGGACTTCGGCATCGTGCCGGTCGAGGCGCAGGCCTGCGGAGCGCCGGTCATCGCCGTCGACGCAGGTGGGGCGCGGGACTCCGTCGTGCCCGGGGTGACCGGCGAGCTCGTCCCGCAGCAGGAGACCCTGGCCGCGGAGGTCGACGTCTGGGCGGCGGCGCTGCGCGACTTCCAGCCCACCCGCTACGAGGCGACTGCCGTCCGCACGCACGCGGAGGGGTTCTCCCGGGCGCACTTCCGGTCGGCCATGGACGCCGTCGTGCAGGGCGTGCTCACCCGGCGGTGACCCTCCGGGGTCACCCATTGGTAGGTCGGCGCGCACGAAGACGGTGCGCGACGGCCGATCCGGCTCTAGGTTCACCTTCCGAGACCGAGGCGATCCCACTCTCAGGATCAGCCTCGGTGACTGAGGGTGACGAGGAGAGCACGCATGGACGACCTGACCGGCGCCTGGGCGCAGAGGGTCGAGACGCTCGATCCGATCGGGCACACGACACCGGTCGTCGCCGGGGCTGACCTGCGAAGCTACCTGGCCCCGCGGTCCGGGTCGGGACCGGTCGTCCCGACCAGCTCGTTCATCGGTCGGGCCCGCCGGGTGCTGGGGCCCCGTCAGCGTGCCGCGGTGAAGATCGCCGGCACCCGCCTGCTGGCCCCCCGCTCGGTCCGGCGGTTCCGGTCGCTCCTCGCCGGCGACGAGCCCCTGCTGCTCAACCTGGGCAGCGGCACCTACAACGCCCCCGGGTGGGTCAACGTCGATCTCTGGGGGCTGCACCGCTCGTGGGGCGTCGATCCCGACGTCATCTGGGACCTGCGCCGCCCGTTGCCGCTGCCCGACGGGTCCGTGCGCGGGGTCTTCCTGGAACACGTCCTCGAGCACCTGCCGGCGCCCGTGGGCCTGGCAGCGACCGACCAGGCGTTCCGGCTGCTCGAACCCGGCGGTGTCCTCCGCATCTCCGTCCCCGACTTCGGCCGGTACGCCCTCACCTACGCCGACCGGGTGCGGGGACTGCGTTCCGGCGCCGACCTGATCGCCTGCGAGCGTCCCGGCCGGCCCACCGAGCTGCTGGCCGTGGCCGAGGTCGTCTACGACCACGGCCACGTCTCCGTCTGGGACGCCAACACCCTCATCGCGCTGATGCGCGCCGCCGGCTTCATCGACGTGCACGAGTGCAGCTTCGGGTCCGGAGCAGTCCAGCCGGTCCCCGACTCACCCTCCCGCCGTGGCGAGAGCCTCTACGTCGAGGGCACCCGGCCGGCCTGAGACTGCCTCAGCGGCCGGGCAGCACCGCGGCGACGGTCTCGGCGGCCACGTCGTCCCAGCTGCGGGTGACCGCGGGCGGCGTGCGGGTGCCCACCGGGACGGCGAGGTGCTCCAGGGCGACCCGAGCCCAGCCGGCGACGTCGTCGGGGGCCAGGTGGACGGCTCGGTCGCCGCTCACCTCGACCAGGGCAGCATCGGTGGAGGTCGCCAGCGGGCTGCCCAGGTCAATGGCCTCGGCGGCCGGCAACCCGAAGCCCTCGGCCAGGCTGGGGGTCAGTACGACCGAGGCGTGCTCGTACGCCCAGCGCAGCACCCCGTCGGTCACGTCCTGCAGCTGGTGCAGGTTGCCGGAGGCCACCAGGGCGTCGAAGTCCGGTCCGTAGTCCTGCTCGCCCCACGGCGGTGGGCCCACCTGGAGGAGCACGGCGTCCGGGCGTTCTGCGACGACGCGACGCCAGGCCGACACCACGGTGGGCAGGTTCTTGCGCGGCTGGGTGTCGCCCACCACGAGGGCGAAGGGGCGGTCGGCCACGGCAGGGACCGGGACCGGCTCACTGGTCCGCAGCGCGGGACTCGTGGCCAACGGGACGACGGCGCTGCGCGGACGCGTGCCGGGCACGGAGGCGACCAGTCGCTCCCGCGTCGCCGCGCTAACGCAGAGCAGCGTGCCCGCCTGCCGGATGGACGCCGCGTAGGGCTGGCGCAGCAGGGTGCGCTTCGCCGTCCCGAAGTCCTGCGGGCGGTCGTAGAGCAGCATGTCGTGCACCGTCAGCGCCGTGCGCGCGGCGACGCC
>JAOPVM010000412.1 GCA_025966215.1 Klenkia sp. | reverse complement strand
CCGGCGCCCGCTACCGGGTCGTCGCGATCGCCTCGGTCGGGTTCGCCGTCCTCGCCGCCCTGCTGACCCTGCAGGCGCTCGCCGGCATCCCGGTCACCGAGCCGCTGGGGTTCCTCCGCTGACGGGTCGTCAGCGACCGGCTGCCTTCGCTGCCTCGCGCCAGCGCCGGCGTGCGTCGCTCACGTGGCCGTGCAGCGGGTGGGCGGTGTTGTCAGCCAGGTTGAGCGGCGGCTCCAGCTCGGCGATGACCGCGGCCTCCACCGTCCACGGCTCAGGGTGCTCGGCCCAGGTCAGCTGCAGCGTCTGAGTCATCCACTCCGACAGCGCCAGCTCGTCCCGGTTGACCAGCACCGGCCTCGTCGTCCACCGGCTGTGCCAGCCCTGCTGCTCGCTGAGCAGCGCCGCCAGCGACCGGCGCAGCGTGGAGGAGCCCGTCGTCCCGCGGATGTGGTCGCCCACCACCCGGGAACGCAGCGTGGCCTGCGAGGTCGACCCGCTCGGCGCGATGCCGACGTACAGCAGCTGCACCGGGGCGCTCGGGTGCTTCGGTCCCGAGACACCGGGCAGCGCACCGAACCGGCCCCACCAGGCGTAGAGGCCCGGGGCCGCCGGCACGGCGTCGCGGGCCTCGTCGACCCGGATGGGCTGTGCACACAGGGCGGCGATCACGGTGTCCACGACATGAGTCAACCCCTGGCGCCACGACGTCGGGCCGGCCGCCCACCTCCTAGGCTCCTCCCGTGACCCACCCCTCCCGCACCCCCGCCGAGCCAGGGCGCCGCTCCCCGCTGGTGCGGGTGCTCGGCGGAGTCGGCGTGGTCGGCATGGCCAGCCCGCTGATCTGGGTGGTCGTCCTCGCGGTGCTGTGGTTCGTGGCGCGCGACCGGCTGAACGGGGGCCTGGTCTTCACCGTCTTCGGGTCGACGCTGCTGGCAATGATCGTCGGGGTGCTGCTGTTCGCCTGGGCCGACCGGCTGGACCAGCGGCGTCTCCATCCTGACCGTGGAGCTCCCGCGGACAACAACGACTGACCGAGTCTTCCGAGCATCAAGGATTCCCAGTAACTAGCCGAATACATATCTGCGAGATATGTTGGCGCTGAGTGAAGGGGGTTCGAGCATGGCCGCGCTGCCCGACGTCCTGACCCGCGCCCCGCTGCGGACAGTGCGCCCGCAGGACCTTGCCACGGTCTACACCCAGCCGAGCGTGCAGCTCGCCCGGTTGACCCGCCAGGGGCTGGTGCGCAAGGCAGCGCCCGGCCTCTACTACGCCCTACCCGACGACCGGGACGTCGCCTGGCTCCCCACCCTCGAAGCCGTCGCGGCCGGGGCAGCAACAGCGCTGTACGGCGACCGGGTCCCGGTGCTGATGCACCTGACTGCGGCACGGCTGCACGGAGCACTCCCCCGCGCCATCACCCAAGCCGTCGTCGCCGTCCCCGGGCAGCACCGCCCGCTGCGCGTCCTCGACCGCCCGGACGGCCTCATCACCTTCGTCAGCCGGGACGTCGACGCCCTGGACGCGACGCTCCTGCGCACCGACCTCGGGCCCGTCCTGGTCACCACCCCCGAGCAGACCATCCTGGACCTGACCAAGCGCCCCGGGCTCGGAGACATGCCCACCGAGGCACACGACGCCGTCCGGACCCTGGTCCCCCGATGCGATGAGCAGCGTCTGGACAAGTTGGCCCGGGGCCAGCGCATGGTGGCCACGCTCGAGCGCCTGCGTGCCGAGCACCCACGACCGTGATGCCGGCTAGCCGACGCGGCCTGGACCCGGGCGAGGCAGCAGCGGTCCGAGAGCAGTTCGGGGTCGCTGACGAGCAGGTGCTGCGGGACCACGCCATCAGCCACGTGCTGGCGGCGCTGTCGAGCGCCGGGCTGCACGAGCACCTGGTCTTCATCGGGGGCACCGCGCTGTCCCGCACCTTCCTGCCCGCGCTCCGCCTCAGCGAGGACATCGACCTGATCACGAGTGCACCGCGAGCTGATGTCGCACCAGCCATCGAATCGGCCGTCGCGCGTGGACTCCAGCGGTCGCACGGCCCCACCAGCTGGCTGCCCCCGCTCGCGGACACCCGGGGGTCGGAGTCCAGCGTCCTGCTCGTCGGGGACACGATCCGCATCCGCGTGCAGCTCCTCGGCGCCACCGGCTACTCGCCGTGGCCCGTCGAGCTGCGAGCCCTCGACCAGCGCTACAGCGATGCCCCACCGGCCGAGATGGTCACGCCCACAGGAACTGCCTTCGCCGGGTGGAAGGCAGCCACCTGGCTGGACCGCGGCGCCGCCCGCGACCTCTACGACCTGTGGGGCCTGGGCAGGGCCGGCCTCATCGACGCCGACGCCGCCCGGCTCTTCCGGTCGCACGGTCCGACCGCCGGGGACGTCCAGCCGTGGATGTTCGACCGGTGTCCCAGCGAGTCCGAGTGGCGGGCATCGCTCAGCCACCAGGGCCGCATCGCGGTCGGTCCAGATGAAGCCCGGAACGAGGTCCGCGGGCACTGGGCGCACGCCGTCGCCGCAGCCCGAGGCTGACGGTGGCGTTTCCGCGGAAACGCCACCGCCGGCGCGTCAGCGGTAGACCAGCGACCCGTCGTCCAGGTCCGCACCGGGCAGGTCGTCCTTCTCCACCGCGTGCTCCTGCAGCCCCAACCACGGCTCACGGTCGCCCTGCTTGGGCATCAGCTGCATCGACCGCGCCAGGTAACCGGGGTTGAAGTTCGCCGGGTCCACCCACGGGCCCAAGGTCATGTCGCCGTCCTCGGGCCGCAGTGCCGGGACGACGGTGCGCGCACCGTGCGTGCTCATCTCGCCGAACAGCCGGCACACGACGTCGCTGATCATGTCCGCCCGCAGCGTCCAGCTGTGCCGGAAGTAGCCGAACACGTAGACCAGGTTCGGCACGCCGGTGAACATCATCCCGCGCCAGGTGACGGTGTCGGCGAAGTCGACGGGCTTGCCGTCGACGGCGAAGGCGATGTCGCCGAACACCGACAGGTCGAACCCGGTCGCGGTGACCACGATGTCGGCCTCCAGCGTCTCGCCGGAGCTGAGCTTGATGCCGTCGCGGGTGAAGGTCTCGATGGTGTCGGTGACCACCGAGGCGCTGCCGTCCTTCAGCGCGTCGAACATGTCCCCGTCGGGCAGGACGGCGATGCGCTGCTGCCACGGCCGGTAGGTCGGGTTGAAGTGCTTGTCGATGTCCATCCCCTCGGGCAGCAGCGGGCGCATCGACTCGATCAGGAACGTCCGCAGCTCCTCGGGCTCCTCGAACGACATCCGGGTCAGCTCGTTCATCTCGGTGATGTAGGCCCGCCGGAGGATCTCGTGCGTCCACTCCTCCGGGGTGTCCAGCCCGCGCAGCGTCGTCGCCAGCTCGTGGGTCTTGGGCCGGGCGTAGAAGAACGTGGGCGAGCGCTGCAGCATCGTCACGTGCTTGGCGGTCTTCGCGATCGCCGGGATGAGCGTGGCCGCCGTGGCCCCGGAGCCGATGACCACCACGCGCTTGCCGGTGTGGTCCAGGTCCTCGGGCCAGGTCTGCGGGTGCACCACCACGCCCTGGTAGTCCTCGATGCCGGGCCACTGCGGCGTGTAGCCCTGGTCGTGCTTGTAGTAGCCCGGGCACATCCACAGGAAGTCCGTGGTCAGCCGGCTCTCGGCGCCGGTCGCGACATCGGTGACGTCGACGGTCCACCGCGCCTCGGACGACGACCACTGCGCGGCGGTCACCTTGTGCTCGTAGGAGATCGTCGACCCGAGCTTGTTCTCCTCCACCACCTCGTCGAGGTAGGCGAGGATCTCCGCCGCCGTCGCGATCGAGGGCCCGCGCCAGGGCTTGAAGCGGTAGCCGAAGGTGAACAGGTCGCTGTCGGAGCGTGCGCCGGGGTATCGGTGCGTCCACCACGTGCCGCCCTTGGCCGGCAGCGCGTCGAGCACCCGGAAGCTGCGGTCGGGGAAGCGCTCCTGCAGGTGGTAGGCGGCCCCGATGCCGGAGATCCCCGCCCCCACCACGAGGACGTCGACGTGCTCGATGGCCGTGCTCTGCTCGATGGTCGTCACGTGCGGTTCCCCTCGGCTGTGGCCCCGCCCCGCCACCGGGCCCTGGATGTGATCCAGGTCTCACGCTGCACGTCCGCAACCGGCTTGTCCACCCCCTGTCGGCGCGCCCCCGGCCCGTGGTGTGATCCAGGCCACGCCCGTGTCAGTTCCCGAGGAGACCCCGTGACCCAGCAGCGCACCGTCGACGTCGGCGACATCTCGGTGGCCGTCCAGGAGTACGGCGAGGGCGAGCCGCTGCTGGTGATCAACGGGACCAGCCAGTCGCTGGGCTTCTGGACCGAGATGGCCGAGGTCTGGGCTGCCACCCACCGGGTGGTGACCTACGACCTGCGCGGCATGGGCGGCACCAGCCGGGGGGACGGCGAGATGACCGTCGCCTCCCTCGCCGCCGACGCCCGCGGGCTGCTGGACGCCCTGGGCATCGAGCGGGCCCACGTGCTCGGCTACTCCCTGGGCAGCGCGATCGCCCAGGAGCTGGCCCTCGCCGTCCCCGAGCGGGTCTCCTCGCTGGTCCTCTACTGCACCTGGGCCCGCACCGACGGGTTCCAGCGCGCGATGATGACCGGCCTCGCCTACCCCTGGCGGCACGGCGACCTGGCCGGCGGACTCGGCGCGCTCGGGGTCGCCTTCTCCCCCCAACTGCTGGACAGCCCCGAGTTCGGCGGGCTCATCGAGCAGTTGCTGCCGCTGTTCCCCAGCACCCCCGAGCAGATCGCGGCCACCGCCGAGCAGTGGGACGCCGACCTCGGCCACGACACCCTCGACCGGCTCGGCTCCCTCACCGCCCCGACCCTCGTGATCGCCGGCGAGCAGGACCTGCTGACCCCGCCCTGGCACGGCCGGCAGGTCGCCGCCGCCATCCCGGGGGCGCGGCTGGAGTACTTCACCGGCCCGGGCTCCTCGCACGCCCTCGGCGTCGAGCGGCCGGAGGAGTTCCTGCCGCTGGTGGGTGGGTTCCTGGCCGAGCAGCGGGTGAGGTGACCTGACCCGTTCGGAGAACACCCGGGACTCTTGTTCGCACATCGGTGTCTGAGTGCGAATAAGATCAGACCATGTTCTCGGATCCCTGGCCGGCCATCGGCTCGCAGGAGGTCCCCTGGGAGCCCAGCCTGCCCGCCGACGTCGTCCCCCGGGCCGTCAGGCTGCGTCATGCCGGGCCGTACCGCGCCGCCGTCGTCCCCCGCATCGCCGACCTCCACCCGGCCCTCGCCCCCGCGCTCCAGGCAGCCGCCGCCGACGCAGCCGCCGAGATCGCCCGTTTCGACGCGCGAACAGGCGCGGACCTGACCGGGTTCGCGGCCATCCTGCTGCGCACCGAGTCCGCGTCGTCGTCCCGGATCGAGCAGCTCACCTCGGGCGCGAAGGCCATCGCCGTCGCGGAACTGGGTGCCCCCTCCACCCGCAACGCCGAGGCGGTCCTCGGCAACGTGCACGCCATGCAGGCTGCGCTCGACCTGGCCGCCGCACCCACCGCGGAGTCGGTCCTGGCCATGCACGACGCCCTGCTGCGCGGCACCGCTCCGGACATCGCCGGACGGTGGCGCGCGGAGCAGGTGTGGGTCGGGGGGACCACCTACGGCCCACACCAGGCCGAGTACGTCGCGCCGGTCGCTGCCGACGTCCCCGGCCTCGTCGACGACCTCATGGCCTTCGCCCGCCGCACGGACGTCCCGGCGCTGGTCCTCGCCGCCCTGGCCCACGCCCAGTTCGAGACCATCCACCCCTTCCCCGACGGGAACGGCCGCGTCGGGCGCGCCCTGGTGCACGCCCTCCTGCGCCACCACGGCGTCACCCGGTCGGTGACCGTGCCCGTCTCGGCGGGGCTGCTCACCGACGTCGAGGGCTACTTCTCGGCCCTGACCGCCTACCGCGCAGGCGATCCGGACCCGGTGGTGTCCGCCTTCGTCGACGGCACCCTCGCGGCACTGGCCAACGCCGGCAGGCTCGTCGAGGAGCTCCGGACGATCCGCACCGGATGGCGGGAGACGGTGCGGGCCCGGGCGGACTCCGCCGCCTGGCGAGTGGCCGACCTGCTCGTGCGCCAGCCGGTGGTGGACTCCCCCACCATCGGCCGCGAGCTGGGGCTGCCCGCGCAGAACGCCGTCCGGGTGCTGGGGCCGCTGGTGGAGGCCGGGGTGCTCACCGAGTTCACCGGACAGAAGCGCAACCGGATGTGGCAGGCCCGCGAGGTGCTCGACGCCCTGGACGCGTTCGCGGCGCGGGCCGGGCGCCGCTCCACCTGACGGTCACCGCAGCCGAGCCGCCTGCCGGGCCAGGTGGTCCCGCTCAGCGGTGTTCGTCGCCACCCGCAGCGCCCGCAGGTCGGGGCTCACTCGGTGACGGTGGGCGCCTCGGACAGGAACGGCCGCAGCTCGAGCCACTCGTGGATGGGCGTGCCACCGGCGCCGGGCGCCGCCGACAGCTCCGCGGCCAGCTCCAGCGCGCGGTCGTAGGAGTCCACGTCGATGGCCATCCAGCCGGCGATCAGGTCCTTGGTCTCGGCGAACGGACCGTCGGTGACCGGCGGCTTCCCCTCCCCGTCGAACCGCACCCACGTGCCTTCCTGGGCCAGCGCCTGCGCGTCGACGAACTCCCCGTTCTCCTGCAGCCGGGCGGCGAAGTCGTCCATGTACCGGAGGTGCGCGGTGACCTCCTCCGGCGTCCACTCGCCCATCGGGACGTCGTTCGCCGGAGCCGGGGCGCCGCGGTAGTGCTTGAGCAGCAGGTACTTGGCCATGAGGGGTCCTCTCGGTCGCGTGCGGCCATCCTGGCCGCCTCACCCCGAGGACGGAACCGCCATCGCGTTCTCGACACCGGCCGACCGGTTGCGCTCCAGACGGCCGGAACGAGGGTCGTTCTGGCCGCCTGGGGCGCAACCGGAACCACCGCCGGCGCCCGGACGTCGTCTTCACATGCGCACCCGGGTGATCGCCGCCGTCCTCGGCATGGGGCTCGTCCTCACCGCCTGCGCCGAGCAGAGCAGCGGCACTCCGGCGCCCCGGGTCCAGCTGCCCGCCGGCGCGGACGACCTCGTGCTGCAGATCGCGTTCACCGGCGGCTACGTCACCCCGACGACGACGGTCAGCCGGCTGCCGCTGGTCGCGGTCTACCGGGACGGCCGGGTGTTCAGCGAGGGCCCGGTGACCGCGGTCCACCCGGGCCCGGCGTGGCCCGAC
>JAOPVM010000405.1 GCA_025966215.1 Klenkia sp. | reverse complement strand
GCCGACAACACCCTGTCCGCGGGAACCTGCCGTTCCTGCGGACCAGCAAGCCACAGGTGATGGTGACGATCGACGCCGAGGACCTGGTCGACGCCGCCACCGGTCACGACACCGCCACCACCGGCTTCGGCGCCACCATCTCAGCGGCGCGCGCTCGGTGGATCGCCTGCGACTGCGCGGTCACCCGGATCGTGATGGGCCCCGACGGGGTGCCGTTGGACGTGGGCCGCACGAAGCGGGTCGTGCCCCCGACGATCCGGCGGGCCGTCGAGCAACGCGACGGGCATTGCGTCTTCGCCGGCTGCCACGCGCCCACCCACTGGTGCGACGTCCACCATCTCGCGGAGTGGCTCCGGGACGACGGGGACACCTCGTTGGAGAACTCGGCGCTGCTCTGCGAACGCCACCACACCAAGGTCCACCACGGGTTCCGCGTCGAACGCGATGGCGGGGCACCACCCGGTGAGCGCTGGCGCACCCACCGACCCGACGGCACCGAGATCGTCCTCGACCGACTGCTCGTCTGAGCCTCGTCCCGCGCACCGGTGTGGCAGCAGGTGCGGCGGCGGGCTCAGCGCGGTTGCGGGTCGGTGACGAGCCGTCCCCGCGCTGAGTCACTCCAGCAGGTCCTCTGGGCGCCCCCCGCGCACCTCCCACACGTCCACCGGGCCGCCGGTGTCGTTCATCCCCACGAACCGCGGCACGGTCGACTCGTCGACGGCGAGGAACACGCCCTCCTGCTCGCGCGTCACCCGGGCATCCTGGCACCCCGGGTGTGACGAACAGGTCCGGCCGGAGCGGAAGCAGACCCCACCCAGTGGGGTTTCCGCTGGTGATGACCGCAGCCTCGGCACCCACCCGCGTGTGGACGCCCTCCCGTGTGTTCGTGACCCGCTCCGCCGCCGCCCTCCCGTACGGCCAGCAGGTGCTGGAGCGGGTCCGCGCCGCCGGGGTGCCGGACGTCCAGGTGCTCCCCGGGGACCGGCTGCCCAACCTGCGGGGGGACGGCGACCGCGCCGCGTTCATGGCCGCCAAGGACACGATGGCCGTCGTGGTGGGCGCACCGTCCAAGCGGGAGCTGCAGCCCATCCCGCCGTCCGCGGACTGGCGCTTCGACCTCGCCGAGGGCTGCCCCGCGCACTGCCAGTACTGCTACCTCGCCGGTTCGCTCACCGGTCCGCCGATCACCCGGGTGTTCGCCGACCTGCCCGACGTCCTCGCCTCGCTCGACGGCTACGTCGGCCGCGGCGAGGTCACCTCCGGCACCGTCGAGCGCGGCCACGAGGGGACGACGTTCGAGGCTTCCTGCTACACCGACCCGCTGGCCATCGAGCACCTCACCGGCGGCCTGGCCACGGCGATCGAGCACTTCGGCACGCACGCCTGGAGCGCGCCGACCCAGCTGCGCGCCACCACCAAGTTCGACGACGTCGGTCCACTGCTGGAGCTCCCGCACCACGGCCGCACCCGGCTGCGCTTCTCGGTCAACGCCGCCACCGTCGCCCGCCGGTTCGAAGGCGCCACCTCACCGGTGCCGGCCCGGATCGCCGCGCTGGGCCGGGTCGCCGAGGCCGGCTACCCGGTGGGCCTCACCGTCGCGCCGATCATGCCGGTGGGGGACTGGCGCACCGAGTACGGCGAGTTGTTCGACGCCGTGGCCGCCGTGCTGCCGCAGGGCGCCGACCTGACCGTCGAGTGCATCACCCACCGGTTCACCCCGAACTCCAAGGCCACGCTCACCGGCTGGTACCCGCGCACCAAGCTGGAGATGGACGAGGACCTGCGCACCCAGAAGCGCGGCAGGTTCGGCGCCGTCAAGCACGTCTACCCCACGGCGGTGATGGCCGAGCTGCGCAGCTGGTTCACCGACGCCGTCGACGCCCGTCTCCCCGGGGCGCGGTTCCTGTACTGGACCTGACCTGCACGAACTCCGGTGGCGGGCCGGCACGGTCACCGGGGTCCACCTGCGCCGCGCTGACCGACCTGCTGCAGCACCCAGGGCGTCACCCGTGCCCTGCTGGGGGTGTCCGCCGCGCCGTAACCTGGCTCCCCGTGCTCGTGCTGCTGCCCCCGTCGGAGACCAAGCACCCCGGTGGGGACGGCGCTCCCCTCGACCTGGCTGCGCTGAGCCACCCCGAGCTGGACCCGGTGCGCGAGCAGCTGCTGACCCGGATCCAGACGCTGGCTGCCGACGTCGAGGCGTCCCGGGCCGCGCTCGGCGTCAGCGCCAGGCAGGACGCCGAGATCGCCCGCAACGCCGTCGTCCGCACCGCCCCGACGATGCCGGCGCTGGACCGCTACACCGGCGTGCTCTACGACGCCCTCGACGTCCGGTCCCTGACCCGCGGCCAGCGGGCGAGGGCCGACCGGCGGCTCGCGGTGGGCTCGGCGCTGTTCGGGCTGGTGCGCGGCGGCGAGCAGATCCCGGCCTACCGGCTCTCCGCCGGGTCGCAGCTGCCCGGGGCCCCGACGCTGCGGGCGCTGTGGAGGCCGGTGCTCGGTCCCGTCCTGGCCGCCACCGACGAGCTGGTCGTCGACCTGCGCTCGGGGGGTTACGCCGACCTGGCGCCGGTCGCGGGGGCGGTCACCGTGACCGTGCTCAGCGAGCGGGCCGACGGCACGCGCTCGGTGGTCAGCCACTTCAACAAGACCCACAAGGGCCGGATCGCCCGGCTCCTGGCGCTCACGAGCGCGGAACCGGGCGACGTCGTCCGGCTGCGCGCACTGCTGCGCCGGGCGGGGTTGCACGTGGAACACGACGGCGGGGACGACCTGGTGCTGGTCGTCCCCGCCTGACGACTCAGAGCCGCGCGGTGTCGATCACGAAGCGGTAGCGGACGTCGGAGGCCACGACGCGCTCGTAGGCCTCGTCGATCTGGTCGCCGCCGATGACCTCGACCTCGGCGCCCAGGTGGTGCTCGGCGCAGAAGTCGAGCATCTCCTGGGTCTCGCGGATGCCGCCGATCTTGGAACCGGCCAGCGAGCGGCGGTTCTGGATGAGGGAGAACGCGGCCTCGGTCATCGGCTGCTCGGGGGCACCGACCTCGACCAGGGTGCCGTTGACCCGGAGCATGCCCAGGTAGGCGTCGAGGTCCAGGGTCGCCGAGACGGTGTTGACGATCAGGTCGAACTCACCGGCGAGCTTCTCGAAGGTCTCCGGCTCGCTGGTCGCGTAGTAGTGGGTGGCACCGAAGGCCAGCCCGTCCTCCTGCTTCTTCAGCGACTGGGACAGCACGGTCACCTCGGCGCCGAGCGCCGCAGCGATCTTGACACCCATGTGACCGAGCCCGCCGAGGCCGACGATGGCGACCTTCTTGCCCGGGCCCGCACCCCAGTGCTTGAGCGGGGAGTACAGCGTGATGCCGGCGCACAGCAGCGGGGCGGCCTGCTCGAGGGAGATGCCCTCGGGGATGCCGAGCACGTAGTTCTCGTCGACGACGATCTGCTCGGAGTAGCCACCGTCGGTGGGCTTGCCGTCCTGCATGCCGCCGTAGGTGCCGGTCTCGCCCTCCAGGCAGTACTGCTCCTCACCGGCCTTGCAGTTCTCGCACTCGCGGCAGGAGTCGATGAAGCAACCGACGCCGACCCGGTCACCGACCTGGTACTTGGTCACGTCGGACCCGACCTCGGCGACGATCCCGGCGATCTCGTGGCCGGGCACCAGCGGGTAGTTCGCGGCACCCCACTCGTCACGCGCGGTGTGGATGTCGGAGTGGCAGATGCCGGCGTAGGCGATCTCGATGCGGACGTCGTTCGGGCGGACGTCGCGACGCTCGATGGTGGTGCGCTCGAACGAGCCGTGGGCAGAGGCGGTGGACCGGGCGGTCACGGTGGTGGGCACGTGTGTCTCCTCGGTTCTGAGTTCAGGGGGCGCCGGGATCGGGGACCCAGCAGCGCCCACCCCACCTACCCGGCGTCAGATGGATTGCACGCGATGCATGTGGGGAGCTGCGTCACAGCGCCTTCTCGAACCAGGCGATGTCGACGAACCGGCCGAACTTCCGGCCCGTCTCGGAGAAGAGACCGACCTGCTGGAAGCCGAACGACCGGTGCAGCGCCTCCGACGCCGGGTTCGGCTGGGCGACGACGGCGAGCACCCGGTGCACGTCCTCCCGGGCGAGCCTGCCGAACAGCTCGGCGTACAGCGCCCGGCCCAGCCCGTGACCCACGGCGTCCGGGGCGAGGTAGACGCTGCTCTCCACCGTGGTGTCGTAGGCCGCCCGGGGCCGGAACGAGCTGCTGGACGCGAACCCGACGACGGCACCGTCGACCTCGGCGACCAGAGCCTGGTGGCGCCCGCCGGTGTGCTGGGCCAGCCAGAGCAGCCGGTCGGCAGCCGTCGGGGGGACGACGTCGAAGGTGGCCACCGAGTGCAGCACGTGGTGGTCGTAGACGGCGCTGATCGCGGGGGCGTCGGCCTCGGTGGCGGGGCGCACGGTCATCGCAGAAGTATCTCACCGCTGAGGCACTTGAGCCGCTACGGTCGCCGGGTGACTGACGACCTGTGCACCCGTCCCGCCACCGAGCTGGCCACGCTGGTCCGGGACCGCGAGATCAGCGCCCGCGAACTGCTCGAGGCGCACCTGGCCCGGATCGACCGGTACGACGGGCCGGACGGCGTCAACGCCATCGTCACCCGGGACGACGAGGCCGCCCGCGCCGCCGCCGACGAGGCCGACGACCGACTGGCCCGCGGCGAGGTCGTCGGCCCGCTGCACGGCGTCCCGGTCGCGCACAAGGACACCCACCAGACCGGCGGCATGCGGACGACGTGGGGCTCGCCGCTGCACCGGGACACCGTGCCGGCCCGCGACGAGCTGGTGGTGGCCCGACTCAAGGCCGCCGGGGCGATCCGGGTGGGCAAGACCAACGTGCCGGAGTTCGCGGCCGGGTCGCACACCTTCAACACCCTCTTCGGCGCCACCCACAACCCCTACCGGCGCGGACTGAGCGCCGGCGGGTCCTCCGGCGGGGCCGCCGCCGCGCTGGCCGCGGGCTTCGTGCCGCTGGCCGAGGGCAGCGACATGGGCGGCTCGCTGCGCAACCCGGCTGCCTTCGGCAACGTCGTCGGCCTGCGTCCCACCCCGGGCCGGGTGCCCTCGCACCCCACCGCGATCGGCTGGTCGCAGCTGTCGGTGCAGGGCCCGATGGCCCGCACCGTCGGTGACGTCGCGCTGGGCCTGTCGGTGCTGGCCGGAGCCGACCCCCGGGTGCCGATCTCACTGACCGACCCGGCTGCGGCCTTCGCGGCCCCGCTGCCCACCGAGCTGACCGGGCTGCGGATCGCCTGGACCCCCGATCTGGGCGGCCGGGTGCCGGTCGACCCGGCGATCACCGAGGTGCTCACCGCCCAGCTGCAGGTCTTCCGCGACCTGGGGGCCACCGTCGAGGAGGACTGCCCCGACCTGACCGGCGCCGACGAGGCGTTCGGGGTGCTGCGCGCCTGGCTGTTCGAGGCCAGCTTCGGCGACGCCGTGCGCCGCGCCCCCGACCAGGTCAAGGACGCCATCAAGTGGAACGCCGCGGTCGGGGCCGCGCTCACCGGTGCCGACGTCGGCCGGGCCGAGGTCGCGCACACGAAGCTCTACGAGCGGGTGGTCGAGTTCTTCACCCGCTACGACGTGCTGCTGGCCCCGGTCACCCAGGTGCTGCCCTTCCCGGTCGAGCAGGAGTACCCGACCTCGGTCGCCGGGGTGGAGTTCGAGGACTACCTGGGCTGGATGCGCTCCTGCACGCTGATCAGCGCCACCGGCTGCCCGGCGCTCAGCGTGCCCGGCGGGTTCACCCCCGACGGCCTGCCGGTCGGGCTGCAGGTGGTCGCCGCACCGCGCGCCGACCGGCGGGTGCTCGAGGTGGGCCACGCCTTCGAGCAGGCCACCGGGCACGGGCTGCGTCGTCCCGACCTGACCCCGTTCGCCCGCTGAGCCGACGCCCGGCACGATGGCGCGGGTGATCCCCGAGCCCCCGTGGTGGACCTCCGCCGTGGTCTACCAGGTCTACCCCCGCTCGTTCGCCGACTCCGACGGCGACGGCATCGGCGACCTGCCCGGGGTGCGCTCGAAGCTGGACCACCTGGCCGACCTGGGCGTCGACGTGCTGTGGCTGTCCCCGGTGTACCGCTCGCCGCAGGACGACAACGGCTACGACATCAGCGACTACCGCGACATCGACCCCGCGTTCGGCACGCTCGCGGACGTCGACGGGTTGCTGGCCGACGCGCACGCGCGCGGCATCAAGGTCGTGATGGACCTGGTGGTCAACCACACCAGCGACGAGCACCCGTGGTTCGTGGAGTCCCGCTCGAGCACGGTCAACCCCAAGCGGGACTGGTACTGGTGGCGGGACACCCGGGAGGGCCCGGCCGGCCCCGAACCGACTGACTGGCAGTCCTACTTCTCCGGCCCCACGTGGGAGCACGACCCCACCACCGACCAGTGGTACCTGCACCTGTACAGCCGCAAGCAGCCCGACCTGAACTGGGAGAACCCCGAGGTCAGAGCCGCGGTGCACGACATGATGCGCTGGTGGCTGGACCGCGGGGTCGACGGCTTCCGGATGGACGTCATCAACATGATCAGCAAGGACGTCGGCCCGGACGGCGCGCTGCCCGACGGCGCCGACGGCTTCCTCTTCGGGCCGCGGCTGCACGAGTTCCTCACCGAGATGCACCGCGAGGTCTTCGCCGGCCGGGACGCCGAGCTGATCACCGTCGGGGAGATGCCCGGCGTCACCGTCGAGCAGGCCCGGCTGGTGACCGACCCGGCCCGGGCCGAGCTGGACATGGTGTTCCAGTTCGAGCACGTCGGGCTGGACCACGACGGCGACAAGTGGCACGCGAGGCCGCTGCGACTCACCGACCTCAAGGCCTCGTTCGGGCGGTGGCAGGCCGGGCTGGCCGACGTCGGGTGGAACTCCCTCTACTGGGACAACCACGACCAGCCGCGCGCGGTGAGCAGGTTCGGCGACGACTCCCCGGCCCACCGCCGGGACTCGGCCACCTGCCTGGCCACGCTGCTGCACGGGCACCGCGGGACGCCGTACGTCTACCAGGGCGAGGAGCTGGGGATGGCGAACTCGACGTGGGGGAGCATCCGGGACTTCCGGGACATCGAGACGCTGAACCACTTCGCCGAGGCCACCGCCGCCGGCGCGGACCCCGAGGACGTGCTGGCCACGCTGCGGCCGGCCAGCCGGGACAACGCCCGCACCCCGGTGCAGTGGGACGCCACCGAGCACGCCGGCTTCACCACCGGGACACCGTGGATCGCGGTCAACCCCGACCACGTCGCGTGGAACGCCGCCGCCCAGCGCGACGACCCGCACTCGGTGCTGGCCCACCACCGGGCGCTCATCGCGCTGCGGCACGCCTCGCGCACCGTGCAGCTGGGCGACTTCACGATGCTGCTGCCCGACCACGAGGACGTGTACGCCTACACCCGCAGCCTGGACGGCGAGACCCTGCTGGTGGTCTGCAACGTCTCGACCACCCCGTACGCGCTCGCCGACCTGCTGCCACAGGCGGTCGGCGCGGAGGTCGTGCTGGCCAACCGGGAGCACCTCCCCGACCACGACGACGCCGTCCTCGGGCCCTGGGACGCGCGGGTGCTGCGGCTGGGCTGAGCGCACCCGCGGTCACCCTCCGTCGACGGTCACCTGTCAGAACGCGGCCGGGACCCTTCGGGTGGACCCGCGCCGGGCGGTCCGTGACGGTCGCCTGCTCGACCAGACGAGCCGGTCGCGACGGTGTCGGCCTGACGGTCAGCCCCGGCGCAGCCCCCGCAGGGTCCGGACGGCGACGACGAGCTCGGCGAGCTCGTGCGCGTCGCCCGCGGCCAGTTCGGCGAGCTGGGCGGCCGCGCGCCGCTGACCGGTGTCCCAGCGTTCCACCCACCGGGCCACCAGGACGTCGGCGGTGTCCCGGTCGCCGGACCGGGTGCGCAGCACCTCCGCGGTGAGCGCGGTCTGCTCGGCGGTGAGGTCGTCGCGCAGCGAGGCCCGGGCCATCGCCGGCCAGCGCCGGTCGCGGGGGAGCGCGGTGACCAGCTCCCGCAGCGGGACCAGGTCCAGCCGCTCGGCCAGGCACTGCCAGACCCGACCGGCCAGCGCGATCGGCGCCCCGGTGTCCTC
>JAOPVM010000374.1 GCA_025966215.1 Klenkia sp. | reverse complement strand
CCGCCCGGCCGCCGAGCAACCGGACCTCCCCGTGCCCGCAGTCCAGCGCGAACTCCCGACCGCGCAGCGCCTCGACGTCCGCGCCGCGCAGCACCACGTTGCGGCGGGCGAGCAGCGGGTCGAAGGGCGGCACCCCGAGGTCGGCAGCCAGCGCCTCCAGCGACTCCACGTCCAGCAGGGTCACCGCGGCATCCCGGTGCGCGGGCTTGCCGGCGTACCGGTCACCGACCACGCCGAACCCGCCGCGCACCTGCAGCTCGGCCCGCCGGTCGGCCTCCTGCTCAGGGGTCGTCGTCCCCGGCCGGCCGTCGTACCGATGGGTGGCAGCGGCCATCAGCGCGACGACCTCGACCGGGGTGCCGCTCAGCGGTCGGCGGTGGCGTGGATCGGCCCGTCGGCCCCGGTCAGCCGCTCCCCGGAGCCACCCCACCGCCCCGCGACGATCTCCGCAGCGATCGAGATCGCGGTCTCCTCCGGGGTGCGGGCACCCAGGTCCAGCCCGATCGGTGAGGACAGCCGAGCCAACTGCTCGACGGTCAGGCCGGCCTCGCGCAGCCGGGCCATCCGCTCGTCGTGCGTACGCCGGGACCCCATCGCACCCACGTAGGCCACGTCGAGGTCCAACGCCACCTCCAGCAGCGGGACGTCGAACTTCGGGTCGTGGGTGAGCACGCAGAGCACGGTGCGCTCGTCGATCCGCCCGGCGTCGACCTCGGTCTGCAGGTAGCTGTGCGGCCACTCGACGACCACCTCGTGGGCGTCGGGGAACCGGCGGGCGGTGGCGAAGACCGGCCGGGCGTCGCAGACGGTGACCCGGTAGCCCAGGAACGCCCCGACCCGGGCGACGGCCGCGGCGAAGTCGATCGCGCCGAAGACGACCATCCGGGCGGGCGGGGCGAAGGAGGACACGAACAGGGTCAGCTCGTCGCCGCGCCGTTCGCCGTCGTGGCCGAAGTTCAGCGTGGCGGTGCGGCCGGCGGCGAGCATGCCGCGGATGTCGGAGGCCGCCGCGTCGTCCAGGCGCTCCAGGCCCAGCGAGCCCGAGGTGCGGTCGGGCCACACGACCAGCCGGTTGCCCAGCCGGTCCGCGGGGCCCTTCACCACGGTGACCACGGCGACCGGCTCGTGCGCGGCGACCGAGTCGGCCACCTCGCCCAGCTCGGGGAACGTCTCCTGGGAGATCGACTCCACGTACACGTCGAGGATCCCGCCGCAGGTCAGCCCCACGGCGAACGCGTCGTCGTCGCTGACGCCGTAGCGCTCCCGGGTGGGGTCGCCGGAGGCCACGACGTCCTTGGCCTCCTCGTAGACCGCGCCCTCGACGCAGCCGCCGGACACGCTGCCCACCGCGGTGCCGTCGGGGCCCACGAGCATCGTGGCGCCGGCCGGGCGCGGAGCGGAGCGCCAGGTGGCCACCACCGTGCCCATCCCGACGGTCTCCCCCGCCCGCCACCAGCCGACCAGGTCGTCCAGGACGTCACGCATGGGTTGGTCCCTCCAGGGAGTCGTGTGTGGCAGGGCAACGCTCAGGCACGCTCTATCACTCCCGCCAACTGCTCGAACGCCGCCAGGCTGTGCCCGGCGACGAAGTGGTCGACAGCGGGCAGGGCCGCCTGCATCCCGCCGGTGAGCGGCTCGTAGCCGACCCGGCCCTTGTGCGGGTTCACCCACACCACGCTGTGCGCCAGCCGGTGCAGCCGGCGCATCTGCTCGGCGAGCAGCTCGGTGCCCCCGCGCTCCCAGCCGTCGCTGCACAGCACGACGACCGCACCGCGGGCGGTGCCGCGCTGGCCCCAACGGTCCAGGAACGCCTTGAGCACCTCGCCGATCCGGGTGCCGCCGGACCAGTCGGGGATGGCGTGCCCGCTCGCGGCCAGCGCCTTGTCCGGGTCGCGCAGCCGCATCTCGCGGGTCACCCGGGTCAGCCGGGTGCCGATGGTGAACACCTCGGTGGAGGCCGGACGGGCCCGCACCGCGGCGTGCGCGAAGCGCAGCAGCGCGTCGGCATAGGGGCTCATCGAGCCCGACACGTCCACCAGCAGCACCACCCGGCGGGGCCGCGGCCGGGCGCGGCGGTGCTGGAGGCGGGTGATCTCCCCGCCGTCCCGCAGGGCGCGCCGGACCGTGCGTCCGGGGTGGACCTGTCCGTGCAGGTCCGGGCGACGTCGCCGCGAGGGCCGCATGGGGGCGGCCGGCACCAGCAGCGCGAACAGCCGGCGCAGCTGGTCGCGCTCGGCGATGCTCAGCTCGGAGACGTCCCGGGTGCGCAGCACCTCGTCCTCACTGGCCGCGGCCTTGAGGTCCGGGGCCTCCGCGGACTCCTCGCCACCCCCGGGGTCCGAGGCCGACAGCGGCGCCGACTCGGCCATCCGCTGCTCCTGCTGCGCCGACGTGCGCGGCGTGCGGGGGGCCTCGCCGGCGAAGTAGGCGGCGAACGCGGCGTCGTAGCGGTCGAGGTCGTCCGGGCTCGCGCACAGCGTCAACCGACCGGCCCAGTACACGTCGGTCGCGTCGAGCACGTCGAGGTGCCCCACGGCCTGCAGCATCGCCTCGACCCGGTCCGGGGACGCCCCCACCCCGGCGTGCCGGAGCGTGCGGGCGAACCCCAGGACGACGTCGACGACGTCCCGGGTGCCCGCGCTAGGAGCCACCGAAGAGCGCTCCCCGGGTCAGGGCACGCACCCGGTCGGTGTCCTCGCGGTACTTCAGGACGGCGCCCAGGGTGCGCGCACCGGTCTCGGGGTCCAGCTCCCGCGCACCCAGGGTGTGCAGCGCGGTGGCCCAGTCCATCGCCTCGGCGATGCCGGGGGGCTTGAGCAGGTCCAGGCTGCGCAGCTTCGCCGTGGCCCGCGCGACCTGACGGGCCAGGGTCTCGGTGACCTCGGGCAGCCGCTGGCGCAGGATCGCCACCTCGCGCTCGAAGTCCGGGTGCTCCAGCCAGTGGTAGAGGCAGCGGCGCTTGAGGGCGTCGTGCACCTCGCGGGTGCGGTTGGAGGTGAGCACCACCAACGGCGGGCTGCTGGCCCGCACGGTGCCGAGCTCCGGGATCGAGATGGTGAAGTCGCTGAGCAGCTCCAGCAGGAAGGCCTCGAACTCGTCGTCCGCGCGGTCGATCTCGTCGATGAGCAGCACCGACGGGGCGTCCTCGAGGGCCTGCAGCAGCGGGCGGGCCAGCAGGAACCGCCGGTCGTAGAGCCCGGCCTCCAACTGCTGGACGTCGCCGGTGGAGCCGGCGGCCTCGGCGGCCCGCAGGTGCAGGAGCTGGCGGCCGAAGTCCCAGTCGTAGAGCGCCTGGCTGGCCTCGAGGCCCTCGTAGCACTGCAGCCGGTACATGGGACGGCCGGTGACCTCGGCCAGCGCGTGCGCCAGGGCGGTCTTGCCGACCCCGGCCTCGCCCTCCAGGAACAGCGGCCGGCCCATCGCCAGCGCCAGGTGCGCCGCGGTGGCCAGGCCCTCGTCGGGCAGGTACCCGGTGGCCTGCAGCGCCGCGGCGAGGGCGTCGGGGTCGGCCGGGAGGGTCTCGGCCGGGCGGGACGACGCAGTTGTGGGCTGACTCACCGAACCACCTAAGCACGGGCGTTCCCCACCTGCGTTGCAGGTGGGTTGCAGGCCGTCGTCCGGCCGGGGTCAGCGGGCGGCGCGCACCCGGTGCGGCAGCCCGCAGGAGGCCGGCACGACGTCCAGGGCACGCACGGCGACCGGGCGCTCGTGCTGGTCGAGCCGGTCGGCGAGCCAGCCCACGGACTCGGCCCGGGGTCGGCTGCCGCCCAGGGTCAGGTGCCCGACCCGGAGGGCGTCGGCGCCCAGGCCGCTCAGTCCGGTCATCGAGGTGGACTCCTGGGCACCGGTGGGTGCCCGGACCGGTTCGCGCCGTGGTGTGACGCGGGGTCTGCACCCGTCCTGCACGCCCCGGGGCCGGTGGGGGTGGAGCCATCCGGGCGGGGGAGGATCGCCGGGTTCCGCCAC
>JAOPVM010000362.1 GCA_025966215.1 Klenkia sp. | reverse complement strand
CCGCCGCCCGCGCGGTGCACACCGCGGGCGTGCGGCTGGTCCGGCCGCTGGCGGTGCACAGCGTGGTCGGTGAGGAGGACGGCGGTCTCGGCGCCTGGGCGGCGCTGGAACGTGGGCACCGCGGCGCGGCCTGCGTGATCCCCGAGCCCACTGCCGGCGCGGTGATGACCGCCAGCGCCGGCGCGCTGACCTTCCGGCTCACCGTCACCGGGCTGGCCGCGCACGGCGCGATGCGGGACGCCGGGGTCAGCGCGGTCGAGATGTTCGGCCTGGTGCACGCCGCACTGCGCGAACTGGAGGCCGGCCGGCAGGAGGACGTCGACCGGTTCCTGGGCACCCGACTGCCCTACGGCATCTCGATCGGCACGGTGCACGCCGGCGACTGGTCCTCCACCGTGCCCGACCGGCTGGTGGCCGAGGGCCGGTACGGGGTGCGGGTGGGCGAGCCGGTGGAGACCGCCCGCACCGTCTTCGAGGCGCACCTGGCCCGGTTCTGCGCCGGACACGGGTGGCTGGCCGAGCACCCGGTGCGGGTGGAGTGGGTCGGCGGCAGCTTCTCCAGCGGCCAGCTCGCCCAGGACTCCCCGCTCCTCCCGGCGGTCACCGGGGCCGCCGAGGACGCCGGGCGGGCGCGCCCGGTCGAACGGGCCCTGCCCGCCGGCACCGACCTGCGGCTCTACGCCGCCGCCGGCATCCCGACCCTGCACTACGGCCCGGGTGACCTCGGCCTGGCCCACGCCCCCCAGGAACAGGTGCCGGTGGACGACGTCGTGCACGTGGCCCGGGTGCTCGCCCTGACGGCGCTGCGGCAGTGCGGGGTGCACTCGTGGGCGTGACCTTCCAGGACTGGGCGGCGCTGGCCGGGGAGTCCGACACGTCGCGGACCGAGTGGGCCGCCGTCGTGGGTGCCTGGGCCGAGCCGCACCGCGCCTACCACTCGCTGACCCACCTGGCCGCCGTGCTGGGCCTGGTGGACGAACTCGCCGCGGACGCCGCCGACCCGGCCGCGGTGGCCCTGGCCGGGTGGTACCACGACGTGGCCTACGACCCACAGCGCAGCGACAACGAGCAGGTCAGCGCCGAGCGGGCGCGGATCGGGCTGCTGGGCCTGGTGCCCGACGACGTCGTCGTGGAGGTGGTGCGGCTGGTGCTGCTGACCACCACCCACGACCCGGTCGCCGACGACGCGAACGGCGCCGTGCTCTGCGACGCCGACCTCGCCGTGCTCGCCGGCCCCCCCGCCAGCTACGCGGCCTACGCCTCGGCGGTGCGCGAGGAGTACCGGCACCTCGACGACGCGACGTTCACCGCCGGGCGGACCGCCGTCCTCGAGCAGCTCCTCGCGCTGCCGGCGCTCTACCGGCTGCCGCGGACCGCTGCGCTGTGGACCGAGCCGGCCCGGGCGAACCTCACCGCCGAGCTCACCCTGCTGCGCTCGCGCGCGGCTTCCTGACCCGCAACCCCGCGGCGAGCAGCCGGGCCAGGAGCTCCCGGCAGGACACCGACTCCGCACCGGCGGCCACCGCGGTGGCGTGCAGCTCCTGCGGCACGTCGTAGTGGTCGCCCTGGAAGGCCCGCCGCGGGATGCCCAGCTCGGCCTCGACGAAGGCGTGCAGCTCGTCGTAGTCGGTGTCGCTGACCAGGTGCGACCACAGCCGCCCCCGCCAGGGCCAGACGGGGGTGTCGATCAGCAGGGCCACGCCGGTGATCCTCCCCGTTACGGTTCCCGGATGAGCACCGAGACCCGCTGGGGCATCGTCGGACCGGGCCGGATCGCGGAGAACGTCGTCCGGGACTTCCCGCACGTGGACGGCGCGACGGTGACCGCCGTGGCGTCCCGGTCGATCGACCGGGCCCGGGACTTCGCCGGCCGGCACGGCATCGACACCGCCTACGGCTCCTACGCCGAGCTGGTCGCCGACCCCGACGTCGACGTGCTCTACCTGGCCACCCCGCACCCCCAGCACCACGCGGTGGCCCTGCAGGCGATCGCCGCGGGCAAGGCGCTGCTGGTGGAGAAGTCGTTCACCGCGACCGTGGCCGGCACCGTCGAGGTGGTCGAGGCCGCCCGGGCCGCCGGGGTGTTCGTCATGGAGGCGATGTGGACCCGCTTCCAGCCCGCCGTCCTCCGGCTGCAGGAGCTGGTCACCGACGGCGCGATCGGCGAGGTCCGCTCGGTGCAGGCCGACCTCGGGGTGGCCCGGGAGTTCGACCCCGCGGACCGGCTGTTCGCCAAGGAGCTCGGCGGCGGGGCGCTGCTGGACCTCGGCGTGTACGTGGTGTCCTTCGCCCAGCTGCTGCTGGGCACTCCGGACTCGGTACGCGCGACGGGCTCGACGTTCCCGACCGGCGTGGACGCCGAGGCAGCCCTGCTGCTGGGCTGGGACGACGGCCGCAGCGCCACGCTGACCACCTCGCTGCGCAACGCGCTGCCCGGCCAGGCCCGGGTGTTCGGCACCGAGGGGTGGATCGACGTCCTCCCCCGGTTCCACCACCCGGCCACGATCGTGCTGCACCGGCCCGGCCGGGACGCCGAGGAGATCACCCTGCCCCCGGTCGGCACCGGGTACAGCCACGAGATCGCCGAGGTGCACGAGGGCGTGCTGGCCGGCCGCACCGAGTCCGCCGTCATGCCGCTGGCCGACACGGTCGCGGTGATGCGGGTGCTCGAGGAGGCCGCCGGCCAGCTCGGCGTGCACTTCTCCGAAGCCCCCTGACCCCCGGGCGCTGACTGTCCGAGCAGGACAGCTAGACGGCGAGCTGCTCGACCGGGGTGGCCGGGTCACCGTCGGCGGCGGCGACCAGCGGCGGGACGATCAGGTCGAGGGCGTAGGGCAGCGACAGCGGGCTGGTGAAGCCCAGCGCGGCCGGGAACTGCCGGTCGAAGCCGCCGACGTAGACCGTGCGGTCCTCGCTGACGACCGGGAGCGCGGCGAACAGCGGCTCGGCGAGCAGGGTGTCCTGGTCGGTGCCGGCGGCGACGAGCACGTCGTTGTCCAGGGCGTCCAGGGACTCCGCGGACAGGGTGCCGGTGGTCTGCGGGGCCAGGAACCCGAGCTGGGTGAAGAACTGCATGCGCAGGTCGTCGTCCGGCAGGGCGCCGTGCGCGCCGTCGAACCAGAAGTCCAGCGCGAGGACCTGACCCTCGAACTCGGGGTGCTCGGCGCGGGCTTCCTCGAAGGCTGCCTCGACATCGGCGACCAGGGCGTCGGCCTCCTCGGACTTGCCCAGGGCGGCGCCGTCCATCCGGGTCTGCTCCTGCCACGGGGTGGCGCCGAGCTCGTGGTCGGCGGACTCCGCGACCGTGGGCGCGATGGCCGACAGCAGGTCGTAGGTGCTCTCGTCCATGAAGGAGTAGACGCCGAGGATGACGTCGGGGTCCAGCGCCGCGATGGCCTCGAGGTCCAGCTCCTCGGCACCGACGGTGGGGATGGGCTCGTCGGGCAGCAGGTCGATCGCCCAGGGCCGGGTGGTCGCGTCGTAGCTCAGGTACTCCCGGACGCCGACCGGGGTGACGCCCAGGGCGAGGACGAAGTCCTGCTCGTTGAAGCCGATGGTGACCACGCGCTCGGGCTCGGACTCGATGGTGGTCTCACCGAAGGTGTGCTCGATGGTGACCGGGAAGGCGCTGTCGGAGGCCGTGCTGCCGCCGGGTGCCTCGGCGGTGTCACCGCCGTCGTCGCTGCTGCAGGCGGCGAGGGTGAGGGCGGTGGCGACGGCGGCGAGGGCGGCGAGGGGGCGGCGGGTCATGGTTCTCCAAGCTCGGACGGGTGCGGTGAAGTGAGGTTAGCCTGCCCTTGTCTGGAGATGATCGCCGGCGTCCGGGAACGCCGAACGGGGCGGCCCTCCGATGAGGACCGCCCCGTCCGGGACGTGCTGGTGGTGCAGGTGTCAGCTGACGCCGACGGCCGGACTAGAAGTCCATGCCGCCCATGCCGCCGTCGCCACCGGGCATCGCCGGCGCGGACTTCTCCGGCTTGTCGGCGATGACGGCCTCGGTGGTGAGGAACAGAGCCGCGATGGAGGCGGCGTTCTGCAGGGCGGAGCGGGTGACCTTGGCCGGGTCGATGATGCCGGCCGCGACCAGGTCCACGTACTCCCCGGTGGCGGCGTTGAGGCCCCAGCCGATCTCGGAGTTGCGCACCTTCTCCGCCACGACGCCGCCCTCGAGCCCGGCGTTGATGGCGATCTGCTTCAGCGGGGCCTCGAGCGCCACGCGGACGATGTTCGCCCCGGTGGCCTCGTCCCCCTCGAGGTCGAGCTTCTCGAACGCCACGCTGCCGGCCTGGACGAGTGCCACGCCACCACCGGCGACGATGCCCTCCTCGACGGCGGCCTTCGCGTTGCGCACCGCGTCCTCGATGCGGTGCTTGCGCTCCTTGAGCTCGACCTCGGTGGCCGCGCCGACCTTGATGACGGCGACGCCGCCGGCCAGCTTGGCGAGCCGCTCCTGCAGCTTCTCGCGGTCGTAGTCCGAGT
>JAOPVM010000353.1 GCA_025966215.1 Klenkia sp. | reverse complement strand
CAGCACCGCGTTGCGGGCGGACCCGCGGTCCACCCCGATGGCCGAGACCAGGTGGGTGGAGGTGGAGGTGCCCGGTCGACCGGGACGGGTGGCTCAGCGCACCTCGACCGACAGCACCCCCGTGACGGTGCGGGTCAGCGAGTCCAGCGCCCGGTGCTCGACGGCGGCCGAGACGTCGGGGGTGCCCCGGGTGCGGGTGACCGTGGCGGCGCCGTCCTGGACGGTCACGGCGAACGCGCCCGGTTCGCCGGTGTAGTCCTCGAGCAGGGCGACCACGTCGGACCGGACGGCGTCGTCGTCCCGGATCAGGGTCCGCAGCAGGTCGCGGCGGGCCAGGATGCCGACCACCCGGCCGCCGTCGAGCACCGGCACGCTGCGTCGGCGCTGCTCGACCAGCACCCGGGCGACGTCGGCGAGGTCGGCGTGCGCGTCCACGGTGGTCACCGGGGAGGTCATCACCTCGGCGACGGTCTGCGGCCGGGGGGCCGGTCCGACCGGGTCGGGGTCGCGACGCAGCCGGGCGCGGGGGTCGGCGGGCACCTGGTCACGCAGCAGGTCGCTCTCGCTGACGATCCCGACCAGCGCACCCGCGGCGTCCAGCACCGGCAGGGCGGAGACCGCTCGGCCGGTGATCGTGGTGCGGGCGTCCTGCAGCGGGGTGTCGGGTCGCACCGTCTCGACCTCGCGGGTCATCACGTCCTGTGCCTGCACGTCGGTGCTCCGTCCTGCGGTGGTGCGCGGGGTCCAGCCCCCAGGATGCCCGCCGTGCTGCGTCATCCCCAGGTCGGAGGCGGCACACCCCGTGGGGGCGACGACCCTGCGGGCGGTCGATCGCTACGGTCATGCCCGATGACCAGCGGATCGGACACGGGGGCGGGCGCCGCCGTCCCGGGCCGTCCCACCGGTGTGCGGCGGTGGCGGCGTCCGGTGGCGATCGGCCTGCTGGCCGCCGGGACCCTGGTCTGCGTCGTCGTCTTCTGGCAGTCGATCGTCGGCTGGTTCGCCACGCTGGCCGGGGTCGAGTGGCGCTGGGCGCTGCTCGCCGTGGCCGTCCAGCTGGTCTCCATGCAGGCCCTGGTCGCCCAGCAGCGCCTGCTGCTGCGGGCCGGCGGTGGCTTCGGACCGCCGGGCAGCCTGACGGTCACCGTCTACGGCGGCAACGCCATCGCCGTGGGTCTCCCACTGGCCGGGTCGGCCGCCAGCGTCGCCTACTCGTTCCGCCGGATGCGCGACCTGGGCAACAGCACGGCCCTGGTGAGCTGGACCCTCGCCGTCTCCGGGGTCTGCTCGACGGTCAGCCTCGCCGCCGTGGTGGCCATCAGCTCCGCGGCCACCGGGTCCACCGTGGGCGCCGCGATCGCCTCGCTGGCATCGGTCGCCGTCGTCGTCCCCGTGCTGGTGCTGCTGGCCGTCACCCGCAGCACCGAGGCCAAGCACCTGGTCGTCCGGTTGGTGCAGCACCTGCTCAAGCCGTTCGCCCGCTGGTGGCGGGCGCTGGCGCCCTCGGTCGTCGGACCGGCGGCGGACGACGTGCTCACCTCGCTGGGCTCGATCCGGATCGGCGCGGCCAAGGCCACCGGGGCCGCCGGCTACGCGCTGGCCAACTGGGTGCTCGACGCGCTCTGCCTGGGGCTGGCCGTGCTGGCGGTCGGCGCCCACCTGCCCTGGCCCGGCGTCGTGCTGGCCTGGGCGGCCGGCGCCCTGGTGGCCTCGACCCGGCTGACCCCCGGCGGCATCGGCGTCGTCGAGGCGGCGCTGGCCTCGGCGCTCGTCGCGGCGGGCCTGCCGGCCAGCCAGGCGGTGCCGGCCGTGGTCGTCTACCGGTTCGTCAGCCTGTGGCTGCTGGCCGCGATCGGGGCGCTCTGCCTGGTGCTCGCACCCCGCCCGGTGCACCCACCGGAGCTCGACGGCCCGCAGTCCGGAGCTGCGCAGCCCGATCCTCAGTGGCGTCCGGGCTCGTAGGCCAGCACGCCCGCGTCGGCCGCTCCCTCCTCGGCGGCCAGCTCCTGGTCGGGGTCCAGCGCGCCTGGCCGGCGGCCCAGCTGCAGGACACCGCTGACCACCGCGGTCAGCACGCACAGCGCGACCGCAGCCAGCGCACCCACCGTGTAGCCGCGGTCGGTGGGCAGCGACGCCCCGGCCGGGGTGTGCGCAGCGAGCACGGTGACGCTGAGCGCGCTGCCCAGGGTGAACCCCACCGTGCGCAGCACCTGGTTGAGCGCCAGTGCGCTGCTCGTGGCGCTCACCGGGACCGCGCTCATGATCAACCGGGGCAGCACCGAGAACGTGCAGCCCATCCCGAGCCCGGCGATGCCCATCACCACGAAGACCACCCAGAGCTGGTGGCGGGCGGTGGCGAAGACCAGCAGCGCGACGGCGAACAGCAGCGCACCCACCGGCAGCATCCGCGCCGGGTGCAGCCAGCGGCCCAGCCAGGTGACCACGCGGGTGGCCGAGAAGCTCGCCGCCGACATGGGCAGCAGCACCAGCCCGCTGACCACCACCGAGGCGCCCAGCCCGTAGCCGGCCGAGGTGGGCGTCTGGACGAACCGGATGACCATCGACATCAGCACGTACATCACGACACCGGCCAGCGCCCCGGTGACGTTGGCGGTCAGCACGGTGCGGTGCCGCATCAACCGCAGGTCGACGATCGGGTCGGCGGTGCGCAGCTCGTGCCAGCCGCAGACCGCCAGCAGCACGAGGCCGCCGGCCCCGGTGCCCAGCAGCAGCGGGGACGTCCAGCCCCACACGACCCCCTCGCTGACGGCCAGCACCAGCCCGGCCAGACCACCGCCCAGCAGCAGGGCCCCGACGGCGTCGAAGGGCTGCGCGGGCCGCTCCCGGCTGCTGGGGACCACGACGGCCACCGCGGCCAGCGCCACCGCCCCGACCAGGGCGGCCAGCCAGAACGCGGCCCGGTAGTCCACGTGCTCGGCGATCACCCCGGTCAGCGGGTAACCCAGACCCACCCCGACGACCGCGGTGACCGACAGCGCGGCCAGCGTGCTGCGGGCGGTGTCGGTGGGCAGGTGGTCGCGGGCCACGCTCATCGCCAGCGGCAGCAGCGCCAGGCCCACGCCCTGCAGCGCCCGGCCGGCGACCAGCGTGCCGAACGGGCCGGGGACGGCGGCCAGCACGCTCCCGGCGACCAGCACGCCGATCGACACCAGCAGCACGGTGCGCCGCCGCGGCCCGTCGCCGAGCCGACCGACCACGGGGGTCGCCACCGCCCCCACCAGCAGGGTCACCGTCAGCGTCCACTGCGCGGTGCCCGGGGTGACGCCGTACTCCGCGGCAATGGTCGGCACCAGCGGGGCGCCGAGGCTGCTGACCACGGCGACCAGCAGCCCGACCGCGACCAGCACCGGGGTGAGGGCGCGGGTACGGCGGCTGAGGGAGGTCATCGGCGGTGGACTCCGGGGAGGTGGCAGGGGAGGGGCGGACGCCTGGGCGACGGTAGGCCGTGCCCCGCCAGGGTGGCTCCCGCAGCCCGCCGGACCCACGCAGCCGCCGGGGATGGGAGGCTGTGCCCTGCAGGACGTGATCTCGATGAGTGCAGGAGCAGGGCATGCCGCAGGGCTTCGTGAAGTGGTTCAACGCCGAGAAGGGGTTCGGTTTCATCGGACCCGACGACGGCGGTGAGGACGTCTTCGTGCACTTCTCGGCCATCGAGGAGTCCGGCGGCTTCCGCAGCCTGGACGAGGGTGCGCGCGTGGACTACGACGCCAGCCCCGGCCAGCGCGGCCTGCAGGCCGACCGGGTGTCCCCGCTGGGCGGCCCCCCGGTGCAGGTCGACCGCTCGCAGTCCCGCGAGCCGCGTCGCGAGGACCGCCGCGAGGAGCGCGCCCCCCGTCGCGAGGCCCCCCGTCGCGAGCCGGCTCGTGCCCCCCGGTCCTCCGGTGGCGGCGTCGAGGGCACCGTGCAGTTCTTCAACTCCGAGAAGGGGTTCGGCTTCATCACCCCCGACGACGGCGGCGACGACGTCTTCGTGCACTTCTCGGCCATCGCCGACGACGGCGGCTACCGCTCCCTCGAGGAGGGCCAGCGGGTGCTCTTCGAGGCCGCCCAGGGCGACCGCGGCCTGCAGGCCACCCACGTCGAGCCCCTCGCCGGCGGTGGCGGCGGGTACGACCAGGGCGGGTACGACCAGGGCGGTTACGACACGCCGGCGGCGGCCGGGTCGGGTCTGCCGCAGGCCACCGTCCGCTTCTTCAACGGCGAGAAGGGCTTCGGCTTCCTGCAGCCCGACGACGGCGGCGACGACGTCTTCGTGCACTTCTCGGCCATCGCCGACGACGGCGGCTACCGCTCCCTCGAGGAGGGCCAACGGGTGGAGTTCGAGGCCGCCCAGGGCGACCGCGGGATGCAGGCCACCCACGTCCAGCCGCTCGGCGGTGGCGGCGGCGGTGGCGGCGGCGCCGGCGGCCGCTCGCAGGGTCGTGACCAGGGTCGGCAGAACGCCGGCGGGTACGGCGGTGGCTCGGGCCTCGCCCAGGGCACCGTGCGGTTCTTCAACGCCGACAAGGGCTTCGGCTTCGTCGAGCCCGACGACGGCAGCCGGGACGTGTTCGTGCACTTCTCCGCCATCGAGGACGACGGCGGCTACGGCGACCTCGCCGAGGGCCAGCGCGTCGAGTTCGCCGCCAGCGTCGGCGACCGGGGCCCGCAGGCCGACGTCGTCCGCCCGCTGGACTCCGCCGGTCCGCCGCCGCGGCGCGACCCGGCCCGGCGCGAGATGCGCCGTGACCCCGGCCGGTCCACCCCGCGCGAGCAGAACCGCAGCGCCGCCCGGTCGGTGCCCACCCCGCTGGAGGGCGGCGCCGAGGGCACCGTGAAGTGGTTCCACGCCGAGAAGGGGTTCGGCTTCATCGCCCCCGACGACGGCAGTGCCGACGTGTTCGTGCACTTCTCCGCGATCGCCGACCGCGGTGGCTACCGCGACCTCGAGGAGGGCCAGCGGGTGCAGTTCACCGCCACGCCCGCCGAGCGCGGCCCGCAGGCCGACCAGGTCGAGCCCATCTGAGGAACCGTCTCTCAGGTGTGCCGGCGGACGTGCAGCTCACGGACCCGGGCGGCGAGCTCCTCGTCGGGCCCGTCGACCGGGATGCCCGGTGCCACTGCCGTGACCGGGAGGGGTGCCACCGGGCCGGGGGGCACCCCGAGCTCGCCGAGCCACTGCGCGAGCTGGGCCGAGGAGCTGGCGTAGACGATCCGGCCCAGCCCGACCCACGCGTGGGCCGCCGAGCACATCGGGCAGTGCTCGCCGGAGGTGTAGACCGTGGCAGCCGGGCGCTGGTCGGCAGCCAGGTGTTCCGCCGCCCACCGGGCCAGCTCGAACTCCGGGTGCCGGGTGGCGTCGCCTCCGGCGACCCGGTTGCGGTCCTCGGCGAGCACCGTGCCGTCGGCGGCCACCAGCAGCGAGCCGAACGGCTCGTCCCCGGCCTCCAGGGCCTCGGTGGCCAGCTCCACGCAGCGGGTCAGGTGCGTGCGGTCGACGTCGGTGAGGCTCACAGCGACACCACCGTGCCCTCGGTGGCGCTGCGCCGGGCGGCGTCGAGCACCAGGGCGGTGGCGACGGCGTCCCGCGCGGGCACCGGCACCGGTCCCCGGCCGCGGACGGCGGCGGC
>JAOPVM010000053.1 GCA_025966215.1 Klenkia sp. | reverse complement strand
GGCGACGAGGGAGTCCAGGTGCCGGCGGACGGCGGCCGGGGAGACCCCCAGCCGGGCGGCCAGCTCGGTCGCGGTCTGCGCGCCGTGCTCGAGCAGCAGACCGGTCACGCGGTCGCGGGTGCGCCCGTCGTCGGCCGGTGCCGACGTGCGGGCGGACTGCGCCGCGGTGGATTCCACAACACGAGTGTGCGCTATATCCCCGACCTCGCAAGCAAGGTCGCCCTAACCCGAAAGCGCAGCTCCCGACGCCGCACGGGGCCCGGACGACGAGCGTCCGGGCCCCGGTGGCACTGCGTGCCAGGTCAGACCGCGACCGGCTCCTGCAGCGGCTGCTCGACGACCAGGTCGAGCTCGCCGTCGACGACCCCCACGACCAGGTGTCCGCCGGCGGCCAGGTCACCGGAGAGCACCAGCCGCGACACCGGGTTGTCCACCGACCGCTGGATCGTCCGGCGCAGCGGACGGGCGCCGAACTCGGGCTCGTGGCCCCGCTCGGCCAGCCAGCGCACCGCGTCGGCGGAGAACTCGATGCCGATGCCCTGCGCGGTCAGCCGGGCCCGGGTCTCCCCCAGCAGGAGGTCGGTGATCTCGACCAGCTGGTCGGACTCGAGCTGCCGGAAGACCACGATCTCGTCGATCCGGTTGAGGAACTCCGGGCGGAAGGAGTCCTTCAGCCGGCGCATCATCGCCGTCCGCAACCCGTCGTCGGCCGAGCGGGTGCTGCTCCCGAAGCCCAGCGGCTCGCGGTTGCCCACCACCAGCTCCGAGCCCAGGTTGCTGGTCATCACCACGACCGTGTTGCCGAAGTCGACGGTGCGGCCCTGGCCGTCGGTCAGCCGTCCGTCGTCCAGCACCTGCAGCAGCGTGTGGAAGACGTCCGGGTGGGCCTTCTCGACCTCGTCGAGCAGCACCACCGAGTACGGGCGACGGCGCACCGCCTCGGTGAGCTGACCGGCGTCGTCGTACCCGACGTAACCGGGGGGCGAGCCGATCAGCCGGGAGACGGTGTGCCGCTCCTGGTACTCGCTCATGTCGATCCGGACCATCGTGTCCTCGTCGCCGAACAGCGCCTCGGCCAGGGCCTTCGCCAGCTCGGTCTTGCCGACGCCGGTGGGGCCGAGGAACAGGAAGCTGCCGATCGGCCGGTCCGGGTCGCCCAGGCCCACCCGTGAGCGGCGGACCGCCTCGGCGACCACCTCGACGGCGTCGCCCTGGCCGACCACGCGCTGGTGCAGGTGGTCCTCCAGGCGGAGCAGCCGGTCGCGGTCGGCCTCGGTGAGCCGGGCGGCCGGGATGCCGGTGGCCCGGCTGAGCACCTCGGCGACGTCGTCCACCCCGACCACCGGGACGTCGTCCCCGGCGCGGTCGAGCCGGGCCTGGGCCTCGGTGACCCGGTCGCGCAGTTCGGAGGCGCGCTCGTACTGCTCGGCGGCCACCGCGGCGTCCTTCTCCACCCCCAGCCGGAGGAGCTCCTGCTCGAGCTGGTCGCGGTCGGCGGTCGGGGCCCCGGCCGTCCGGCATCGGCGGGCACCGGCCTGGTCGACCTGGTCGATCGCCTTGTCCGGCAGCGGCCGGTCGGTGACGTACCGGTCGGACAGCTCGACGGCCGCGACGAGCGCGTCGTCGGTGAACCGGACGTGGTGGTGGTCCTCGTAGCGCTGCCGCAGCCCACGCAGCACGAGCACGGCGTCGGCCACGGTGGGCTCGACGACCCGCACCGGCTGGAAGCGGCGCTCCAGGGCCGGGTCGGACTCGATGCTGCGCCGGTACTCGGTCAGCGTGGTCGCACCGATGACGTGCAGCTCGCCCCGGGCCAACGCCGGCTTGAGCATGTCCGCGGCCCCCGCGGAGCCCTGCACGGCGCCGGCCCCGACGACGGTGTGCAGCTCGTCGATGAACAGCACCACCTCGTCGGCGTGCGCCTGCACCTCGGCGATGACCGCGGTCATCCGCTCCTCGAAGTCCCCGCGGTGCTTGGTGCCGGCGACCATGCCGGTGAGGTCCAGCTCGATCAGCCTCTTCCCGCGCAGCGAGTCCGGGACGTCCTCGCCGACCATCAGCTGCGCGAGGCCCTCGACGACGGCGGTCTTGCCGACGCCGGCCTCGCCGAGCAGCACCGGGTTGTTCTTGGTGCGCCGGGCCAGCACGTCGACGGTCTGCTCGATCTCGGACTCCCGGCCGATGACCGGGTCCAGCCGGCCCTGGCGGGCGGCCTCGGTGAGGTCGCGGCCGAAGCGGTCCAGCACCGGGGTGGGGCTCTCCGGCTCGGCCGGCTGCTCCGCGGCCTGCTGGAGGGTCTGCGGTGTCACCCCGCGGTCGGCCAGCCGGCGGCCGGCGGCGGACTCGGGGTGCGCCGACAGCGCCAGGAGCAGGTGCTCCGGGCCGATCGCCGGGGAGCCGAAGGCGCGGGAGAGCTGGTGGGCCTCGCGCAGCGCCCGCTCGGTGCCCGGGCTGACCGGGGGTGCGCTGTCCCGGGCCGAACCGGTGTCCAACCGGTCCGCCAGGTCGGCGCGCAGCAGGTCGGGGTCGGCGCCGCTGCGGGTGAGCAGGGTGCGGGTGGGCTCCACCGCGGCCAGCGCCCACAGCAGGTGGTCGGTGTCCAGGGCGGGAGCGCCCCAGCCGGCGGCCTGCCGGGTGGCCTCGGTGACGGCCTCGCGGGCGGTCTCGGTCAGCAGCGCGGTCACGTCGAAGCGACGGCGACGGGCTGCGGAGTCGGTGTCGAACGGAGTGGTCACGGGTGCACCTCTCGGGTGTCTGTGCAGCGCCGTCCCCGGCGCCACGGACCGGTGTGTCCGCTGCCCCTTCCAGCACCGCGGTGGCCCGCGCGCTTCCCGGTGGCGCTACGCCGTCGGCGAACGACCCGTGTCGGGCACCTACGCTGGGTGGGTGCCGGTCTCCTCAGCCGTCGTCAGTCGCGTCGCGCTCGCCAACCTCGTGGCCAACGGCCTCATCGTGGTCACCGGGGGTGCGGTCCGGCTCACCGGCTCCGGCCTCGGTTGCCCCACCTGGCCCGAGTGCACCGACGGGTCGATCCGCCCCACCGCCGAGCTCGCCGGCCACGGGCTGATCGAGTTCGGCAACCGGCTGCTGACGTTCGTCGTCGCCGCGGTCGCCATCGCCACCGTCGTCGTGGTGTGGCGCTCGGCCCGCCGCGAGCTGCGGAAGTGGGCCGTCGGCAGCTTCCTGGGCATCCCCGCGCAGGCGCTCCTGGGCGGGGTCACCGTGCTCACCGGGCTCAACCCGTGGACGGTCGCCGCGCACTGCCTGCTGTCGATGGTGCTGGTGGCCGTGGCCACGGTGCTGTGGCTGCGCTCCCGCGAGCCGGGGGTGGGGCAGCTG
>JAOPVM010000237.1 GCA_025966215.1 Klenkia sp. | reverse complement strand
CGACTCCCCCGCCGGGTCACCGAGATCGCCCTGTCGTTCCGCCGCGCCCCGCACCTGCCCTTCGCCCCGACCGACACCGAGGAGCAGGGGCACAACCAGCTCGTCGTCAGGGTGCAGCACGACGAGGGCGTGACCCTCAAGTTCGGGTCGAAGGTGCCGGGCAGCGTGATGGAGGTTCGCGACGTGTCGATGGACTTCCTCTACGGCGAGCAGTTCACCGAGTCCTCCCCCGAGGCCTACGAGCGGCTGCTCCTGGACGTCCTGCTCGGCGACGCCACGCTCTTCCCGCGCAACGCCGAGGTCGAGGCCTCCTGGGCGGTCATCGACCCGTTGGAGGAGTACTGGGCGACGACGACGCCGTTCTCCTACCGGGCCGGCGAGTGGGGCCCCCGGGCCGCCGACGAGATGCTCGCCTCCGAGGGCCGGGCGTGGCGCCGACCGTGACCGCCCACCTCTCCCGGGAGAACCCCTCATGAGCACCCTGTGGGACACCAACGGCTCGGCCATCGTCAAGGAGCTCGCCGCCCAACGGCGCAGCGGCGGGGCCGTGATGAGCGGGGTCGCCCTGACCCTGGTCGTGATCGCCGACGAGGCACGCGTGCTGGAGGCCGAGGCCGCCGCGGCCGCCGCGGCCGAGGTGCACCCGTGCCGCCTGCTGATCGTCGTCCGGCGCCAGGTCGAGGCGCCGTCCCCGCGACTGGACGCCGAGGTGCTCATCGGTGGCCGACTCGGCCCCGGGGAGGCCGTGGTGATGCGGATGTACGGCCGGCTCGGGCTGCACGCCGAGTCCGTGGTGCTGCCGCTGCTGGCCGCCGACGCACCCGTCGTCACCTGGTGGCACGCCGACCCGCCCGACGAGATCGAGACCGACGCCCTCGGGGTGGTGGCCAACCGTCGGGTCACCGACAGCGCGATGGCCGCCGACGGTCTCGGCGCGCTGCGCGACCGGGCCCGGGACTTCGCCCCCGGCGACACCGACCTGGCCTGGACCCGCAGCACCCCGTGGCGGGCCAACCTGGCCTCCACGCTGGACGCGGTCGCAGGACGTCGCGGGGGCCCGGTGCAGGTCCTCGGTGGCCAGGTGCTGGGTGACCCGGAGAACCCCACCGCCCGGCTGGTGGCGGGCTGGATCAGCTCCCGGTGCGGGTGCCCGGTGCAGGTCGAGGCCGGCAGCCGGAAGACCGGGCCGCGTGGGATCGAGACGGTGACCCTGCAGCTCGACGAGGGCGAGGAGGTCCGGCTCACCGACGACCGCAAGGGCGGTGCCGTGATCAGTCAGCCCTACCGGCCGGACTCGGTGGTCGCGCTGCCCGACCGCTCCCTCGGGGAGCTGCTGGGCGAGGAGATGAAGCGACTGGACTCCGACGAGCCCTACCGCGAGGCGCTGGAGGCCGCGACCGGGGTGACCGGGCTGGCCGCCCGACAACCCGTGCGCGAACACCGCTGGTTCGACCCGATGCGGCCGCTGCCGGCCTCGGCACCGGCCGCACCCGACGTGCCAGCGGACTCCGTAGAGGACGACGAGGTCGCCGTCACCGACGGGGACGACGACGGCGGGGACGACTCCCCGCAGGAGGAGCACTCGTGAGCGACCCCCGGCCCACCCCCGACGTGGTCGTCGAGCCCGACGCCGAGGTGCTGGCCCGTGCCGTCGCCAGTGCCCTGGTCGCCCGGCTCGCCGCCGCCCAGGCAGTGCACGGCAGCGCCTCGGTGGTGCTCACCGGTGGCGGCATCGGCACGGCCGTGCTGGTCGAGGTCGCCCGGCTGGCCGCCGAGCCCGAGGCCGTCGTCGTGGACTGGTCGCAGGTCGACGTCTGGTGGGGCGACGAGCGGTGGGTGCCTGCCGAGGACCCCGAGCGGAACGAGAAGGGCGCGCGCGCCGCGCTGCTGGACGCCGTCGGCATGCCGGCCGAGCGGGTGCACGCCATCCCGGCCTCGGACGCCGGGCACGCCGGGCCCGAGGAGGCGGCCGCGGCCTACGCCGCCGAACTGGCCGCCGCCGGCGGCGGTGGGACGCCCCGGATCGACGTGCTGATGCTCGGGGTCGGCCCCGAGGGGCACGTGGCCTCGATCTTCCCGGACTCCCCCGCGGTCACCGACGAGCGGGCGGTGTTCGCCGTCCGGGACTGCCCGAAGCCGCCACCGACGCGGGTCAGCCTCGGGTTCTCGACCATCAACGCCGCCGAGGAGGTCTGGCTGCTGGTCTCCGGGGCGGGCAAGGCCGAGGCCGTGGCCCGCGCGCTGTCGGGCACCGAGTCTGCAGCGGAGCTGCCGGCGGCAGGGGTGCAGGGCGCCCGGGCCACCCGCTGGCTGCTGGACACCGCGGCCGCCTCGCAGCTGCAGCGCTGAGGTGCACCGGCCGGCACCCCCGTCGGGGCGCCGGCCGGAGTCGGGTCACGCTCCTCGGCGGGCCCGGAGGCGGGTGAGCGCCTCCTCGAGGAGGGCGTCCCCGTCGGCGTCGGTGCGGCGCTCCCGCACGTACGCCAGGTGCGTCTTGTACGGCTCGTTGCGCGGAGCGGGCGGCGGGTTCTGCTCGTCCTGACCGGCCGGTAGACCACAGCGCGGGCAGTCCCACGTCTCCGGGACCTCGACGTCGCTGGCGAAGGCGACGTGCGTGGCGTGCTTGTTGGCGCACCAGAACCCCACCCGGGTGCGCGGGGCGGCCTCGCCGCGTTCCCGCTCACCCATCGGACCTGCACCGACCCGGCTGCCCCGGATCGCGTTGCCACCTGCCACGAGCGCCCCCTGCCATCGAAAGACCGGACGCGGGGAGTCTAAGCGCTCGCAGCCCGTTCCCAGGTCACGATGACGCGACGTTCGTGCTGGTCAGGCGCATGGCGCACGACCAGATCGCGCCCCCTAGACCTTGAGGAGGATGCCGATCGCGACGATGCAGACGGTCCACACGGCGCCGGTGAACACGGTCAGCCGGTTGAGGTTCTTCTCCACGACCGAGGACCCCGACAACGAGGACGACGCGGCGCCGCCGAACATCGAGGACAGACCGCCGCCCTTGCCGCGGTGCAGCAGGATCAGCACGATCAACAGCAGGCTGGTGAGCACCAGCAACGAGTTGAGGACGATCTCGATCACGGTTGTCTCCTGTCCCGCGCACGGGGGCTCGGCTCGTCCCCTGGTCGGACGGGGCGTCGGGCCACCCGGCGGGCGGGGGCCACTCGACGCACCAGCCTAGACGACGACCCCGGTCAGTCCGTCCCGACGCCGGCCGTGGCGACGTCGTACCCGCCGTAGCCCTGCATGACCACCCCGTTGCGCAACCGCTGGCCGGCCAGCAGTTGGACCCGGTTCTCCACCAGGGGGACGTAGGCGTGGGTGTCGGCCGCCGCCTGGGCCACCTGCCGCCATGCCTCGGGCTGCCCTGCCGGGTCGGTGATGGCCCGGGCGGCGTCGACCAACCCGTTGACCCCCGGGTCGTCCAGCGACGCGTAGTCGGTGTTGCCCGGGGTCCGGATGCTGCGGCCGTCCACCAACGGGACGAGGAAGGACGCCGGGGTCGGGAAGTCGGCGGTGTAGGTGGCCAGCACGACCCCGTACCCGTTCGCGGCCACCGTCGCGGGGTCGCCGATCTCGGTGGCGTAGAAGCTGGCGGCGTCCAGCGGGCGGACCTCCGCGACGATGCCCACCTGGGCCAGCTGGGCCGCCACCTCGGAGGCCACGGCCACCGCCATCGGCACGTCGGTGACCGCCAGCACGGTGGCGAACCCGTCGGGCCGTCCGCACGCGGCCAGCGAGGCACGCGCGGCGTCCAGGTCGGGGGCCGGGTCGGTGTCCTCCGGGCCCCCGGTCAGGGCGCGCGGCCAGAGCACCGACGTCCGGACGGCGTTGCCCGCCCCGTCGAGCTGCTCCTGCACCGCGGTGCGGTCCACCACGGCCGAGACCGCGGCCCGGCAGTCGGCGTTGTCCATCGGCGCCACCGTGCTGGGCAGGGCGAGCATCCGCACCGCCCCGGTGGTCACGTCGTCGATGCGGTCCAGCAGGTCCTCGTCGCCGTCCACCCGGTTGGTGGTGGCCACCTGGACGCCGGTGCCGCTCAGGTCCAGGTCGGCCGACCCGGCCAGCAGGGCCTGGTCCCGGTCCAGCCCGGACATCCCGGTGCGGACGACGACCTGGTCGGGCAAGGCCGTGCGGACGTCGTCGGTGGCCGGGTCCCAGGCCTCGTTGCGGTCCAGCACGATGCCGGTCTCCCCGTCGACCGACGTGACCGCGTACGGCCCGGAGGACACCGGGTCCAGCCCGTAGTCGCCGCGGGTGTCGCTCTCCGCGGGCACCGGGCTGGAGGAGGGCAGCGCGAGCACGTAGGGGAAGTCCGGCGTCGGCGTGGTCAGCGTGAAGGTGATCGTCCGGTCGTCGGGGGTGCTGATCGACGCCAGCCCGCCACCCTCCTGCGACTCCGCGTCGTACGGGCCGGCGTAGGGCAGCGCCGGGTCGTCGAGCAGGTCCAGCACGTAGCGGGGACCGCCGACGATGACCTCCGAGGCGAAGGACCGCTCGATGCCGTAGCGGACGTCCCGGCTGGTGATCGGCCGGCCACCCTCGAACGCCACGCCCTCGCGGAGGGTGAAGGTCCAGGTGCGTCCGCCATCGGGCGTCGTCCCCAGGTCGGTGGCCAGGTCGGGCACCAGCTGGTCGGTGCGTCCGGGCTCGCTGGAGTAGGTGACCAGCGTGCGCACGTAGAGCCGCATCAGGTTCCAGACCCCGGTCAGGTAGGACCGCTGCGGGTCCAGGCTGTCGATCTGGGAGGTCACCACCCGCAGCGTGCCGCCGGCCTCGGCCGAGGGCGCCCGCACCTCGCTGAGCCCGGCGTCGACGGTGCCGCCCTGGGTGGGTACCGCGGCGTCGGAGGCGTCTCCCCCGCTGCAGCCGGCGAGCAGCGCCACCAGGAGCCGCAGGGTCACCGGCAGCAGACGCCGACGGGGCGCCGCACGCCGGGTGGACCGGGCGCGGCGCCCCGTCGGGGTGCTCGTGGTGCTGGGTGTCACGGGAACAGCAGTCCTCCGGGTGGCTGGCCGGCCTCCCGGTGAGGGGTCAGCGGCTCTCGGCGGCGTGGCGGCAGATCGAGGAGAACTCGTCGGCGTCCAGGCTCGCGCCCCCGACCAGTGCCCCGTCCACGTCCGGTCCGGCGAGGATGCCGACGGTGTTGCCCGCCTTCACCGAACCGCCGTAGAGGATACGGACCACGTCGGCGGTCTCCGGCCCGAAACGCTCGGCGAGCCGGGCCCGGATGGCCCCACAGACCTCCTGCGCGTCATCGGGCGTGGCGACCTCGCCAGTGCCGATCGCCCACACCGGCTCGTAGGCGATCACGATGCCGGCCACCGTCGCCGCGTCGAGACCCTCGAGCGCTGCCTCGACCTGGGCGGTCGTGTACCGGACGTGCTCGCCGGCCTTGCGGACGTCGAGACCCTCCCCCGCGCAGAGGATCGGCACCAGCCCGTGCCGCAGCGCCGCCTGCACCTTGCTGGCGACGACCTCGTCGGTCTCGGCGTGCATCGCCCGACGCTCGGAGTGCCCGACCACCACGTACGTGCAGCCCAGCGCGGCCAGCTGGGAGCCGCTGACCTCACCGGTGTAGGCGCCGGAGTCCTGCGCCGACACGTCCTGTGCGCCGAAGCCGATCTCGATCTTGTCGCCCTGGACCAGGGTCTGCACGCTGCGGATCGCCGTGAACGGCGGGACGACGACGACCTCGGCCGCCTCCAGCTCGGGCTCCTTGAGGGTGAAGGCGATCTTCTGCACCAGGCCGATGGCCTCCAGGTGCGTCAGGTGCATCTTCCAGTTGCCGGCGATGAGCGGACGACGGCCCTCGTAGACCCGGCCGGCCTTGTTCCGGGCCATCAGGAGGCCCCGTCCGCGAGCACGGCCAACCCCGGGAGCTCACGGCCCTCGAGGAACTCCAGGGACGCACCGCCGCCGGTGGAGATGTGGCCGTAGGCGTCCTCGTCCAGCCCGAGCTGACGCACGGCGGCGGCGGAGTCGCCACCCCCGACGACCGACAGCCCCTCGACGGCGGCCACCGCGGCGGCCACTCCCCGGGTGCCGGCGGTGAACGGGGCCAGCTCGAACACGCCCATCGGGCCGTTCCAGAACACCGTGTGCGCGCCGGACAGGTGCTCGGCGAACAGCTCGACGGTGCGCGGTCCGACGTCGAGGCCCTTGAGCCCGTCCGGGATGCCCTCGACCAACGCGACCGTGACCTGTGCGTCGGCGATCAGCGCCTCCGCGCAGACCACGTCGAGGGGCAGCACGATCTTGTCCCCGGCGGTCTCCAGCAGCCGGCGGCAGGTGTCCACCTGGTCCTGCTCGAGCAGCGAGTCACCGACGCCGTGGCCCCGGGCGGCGAGGAACGTGAAGCACATGCCGCCGCCGATCAGGAGCCGGTCGACCTGGGGCAGCATGGCCTCGATCACGCCCAGCTTGTCGCTGACCTTGGACCCGCCGAGCACGATCACGTAGGGCCGCCGGGGGTCCTCGGTCAGCCGGGTGAGCACCTCCAGCTCGCGGGCGACCAGTCGGCCGGCCGCGTGCGGGAGCCGGGTGGCCCGGTCGTAGACCGAGGCGTGCTTGCGGTGCACCGCACCGAAGGCGTCGTCGACGTAGACGTCGGCGAGGGCGGCGAACCGGTCGGCGAGAGCACCGCGGGCGTCGTCGTCCTTGCTGGTCTCGGCCGCCTCGAAGCGGACGTTCTCCAGCAGCACGACGTCGCCGTCGCCGAGGGCGGCGACCGCGGCCCGGGCACCCTCGCCGGCGGTGTCCTTCGCCAGCGGCACCGGGACCCCGAGCAGCTCGGAGAGCCGGGCGGCAACCGGCGCGAGGGAGTACCGCGGGTCCGGGGCGCCCTTCGGCCGGCCCAGGTGCGCCGCGACGACGACGCGGGCGCCGGCCTCCCGGAGCGCCTGCAGCGTGGGCAGGCTGGCCTGGATGCGGCCGTCGTCGGTGATGACCGGGTCGCCGGTGCTGTCGTCGAGGGGGACGTTCAGGTCGGCGCGCAGGAACACGCGCCGGCCCTGCACTCCCCCGGCGATCAGCTCGTCGACGGTCCGCATGGGAGCCGCCATCAGAGCTTGGAGCCGACCAGCGCGGTCAGGTCCACGAGGCGGTTGGAGTAGCCCCACTCGTTGTCGTACCAGCCGACGACCTTGACCTGGTTGCCGAACACCTTGGTCAGCCCCGAGTCGTAGATGCACGACGCCGGGTCGGTGACGATGTCGGAGGACACGATCGGGGCGTCGGTGTAGACCAGGTACGGGGCCAGCGGACCGTCGGCCGCGGCCTTGTAGGCGGCGTTGACCTCCTCCACGGTGACCTCGCGGGACAGCGTGACGGTGAGGTCGGTGGCCGAGCCGGTCGGGACCGGGACGCGCAGCGCGTAGCCGTCGAGCTTGCCCATGAGCTCGGGGAGCACCAGGCCGATGGCCTTGGCGGCGCCGGTCGAGGTGGGGACGATGTTCAGCGCGGCGGCGCGGGCGCGGCGGAGGTCCTTGTGCGGGCCGTCCTGCAGGTTCTGGTCGGCGGTGTAGGCGTGGATCGTGGTCATCAGGCCACGCTCGATGCCGAAGGAGTCGTTGAGCACCTTGGCCAGCGGGGCCAGGCAGTTCGTGGTGCAGGACGCGTTGCTGATGATCGTCTGCGAGCCGTCGTACAGCTCGTGGTTGGCGCCCATGACGATGGTGATGTCGTCGTCGGTGGCGGGCGCGGAGATGATGACCTTCTTGGCGCCGGCCTCGACGTGCTTGCGCGCGTCGGCGGCCTTGGTGAAGAAGCCGGTGGACTCGATGACCACGTCCACGCCCAGGTCGCCCCAGGGCAGGTTCGCCGGGTCCCGCTCGGCCAGCGCGGTGATCGTCTTGTCGCCGACGACGATGCCGTCGGCGGTGGCGCGGACCTCCTCGGGCAGCTTGCCCAGGACCGAGTCGTACTTGAGCAGGTGGGCGAGGACGTCGTTGCTGGTCAGGTCGTTGACCGCCACGATCTCGACGTCCTGGCCGCTGGCGGCGACCGCCCGGTAGAAGTTGCGACCGATGCGGCCGAAGCCGTTGATGCCGACGCGAACCGTCACTGTGACCTCCGAGGTTGCTGTGGAGCCACTGCCTGGCTCCACGTGGGGCTCTGGCGGGAGGCCGCTGGGGGTCGCGACCTCGCTCGCGGTGAGCCTATCGGCCCCCACCGACAGTGCACCCGGCACCGTCCCGGCCCTGGTCAGCGCCCCGGTGGACGTCCCAGACGTCTCGGACCACCACGGGAGGTGCGGGGTTCAGGGGCCGATCATGTCGTCGGTGACGACCGACTCGGTGTCCGGGATGCCGAGGTCCTTGGCCCGCTTGTCGGCCATCGCCAGCAGCCGCCGGATGCGCCCGGCGACGGCGTCCTTGGTCATCGGTGGGTCGGCCCGCTGGCCGAGCTCCTCCAGGGATGCCTGGCCGTGCTCCAGCCGCAGCCGCCCGGCCACCAGCAGGTGCCCGGGGGCGTCGTCGGCCAGGATCTCCAGCGCCCGCTCCACCCGGGCGCTGGCCGCGACCGCGGCCCGGGCCGAGCGCCGGAGGTTCGCGTCGTCGAAGTTGGCCAGCCGGTTCGCCGTCGCCCGGACCTCCCGGCGCATCCGCCGGTCCTCCCAGGCGAGCACGGCCTCGTGGGCGCCCATCCGGGTCAGCAGGGCACTGATCGCGTCGCCGTCCCGGACGACGACCCGGTCGGCGCCGCGCACCTCCCGGGCCTTGGCGGCGATGCCCAGCCGACGGGCTGCACCGACCAGCGCCATGGCGGCCTCCGGGCCGGGGCAGGTGATCTCCAGCGAGGAGGACCGGCCGGGCTCGGTGAGCGAGCCGTGGGCCAGGAAGGCCCCGCGCCAGGCGGCCTCGGCGTCGTTGAGCCCACCGGAGACGACCGCCGGTGGCAGCCCACGGACCGGCCGACCCCGCTGGTCGACCAGACCGGTCTGCCGGGCGAGGCCCTCGCCGTGCTTGGCGATCCGGACCAGGTAGCGGACCCCACGCCGGATGTTGCCCCCGGCGAGGACGCTGACGCCGCTGGTGTAGCCGTAGACCTCGCTGATGTCGCGGCGCAGGCGGCGGGCCACCGAGCCGGTGTCCAGCTCGGCCTCGATGACCACCCGTCCGCCCACGATGTGCAGGCCGCCGGAGAACCGCAGCAGCGCGGTGACCTCGGCCTTGCGCTCGGAGGTCTTCGTGCACTCCACCCGGGACAGCTCGTCCTTGACCATCGCCGTCATCGCCATGTGCGACCCCTCTCCCCCTCGACCCCTGACACCCGGTGCTGGTGGCGCACCCGGTGCGAGGTGCCGCACCGTCCCGTCCGATCCTGCCGCACTCCCGGTCCCGGCGGACCGACCGGTCTCACCCGGCCACCGCCCCGGAGGCGACCACCGAGGTGAACGCCTCCCTCAGGCGCGCCGGGTCGTGCCGGGGCGCGCCGTCCGACGCAGCGACGGGGGTGAGGACCAGTTCGGCCCCACACTCCCGCGCCGCAGACAGCAGACCACGCCGGTCAACAACCGCTTCGGCATCGGCGATGACGGTGTGCAACGGCACGCCGCGCAGATGGGCCTGGAGCACCCGCAGGTGCTCCTCCGGGGAGAACCCGTCCGTCTCCCCCACCTGGGCCTCCAGGTTCAGCACGACCACCACCCGGGCCGGGGTGGCCGCCAGCGCGGCCCGCAGCCGGGGCACCAGGAGGTGGGGCAGCACGGAGGTGTACCAGGACCCGGGGCCCAGGCAGACGACGTCGGCGCGGGCGATCGCGGCCAGCACGTCGGGGTGCACCGGCGGGTCGGCCGGGCTGACCCGGATGTCGCGGACCCGACCGGGCGTGGTGGCGATGGCCACCTGACCACGGATCCGCCGGGTGCGCGCCGGATCGTCGGGGTCGACGCTCTCCACGGTCGCCACCAGGTCCAGGGGGACGTCGGCCATCGGCAGCACCCGTCCGTGGGCGCCCAGCAGACCGCAGAGGGTGTCCAGCGCCCGCACGGTGTCCCCGCCGTGGATCTCCACCAGCCCGGTGAGGACCAGGTTGCCCACCGGGTGCCCGGCGAGCACCCCGGTGCCGCCGAGCCGGTGCTGCAGCAGCGCGGTCATCTCCCGGGTGCGGTCCCCGTCGCCGGCCAGCGCGGCCAGCGCCATCCGCAGGTCACCGGGCGGCAGCACCGGCATCTCCCGGCGGATCCGGCCGGAGGAGCCGCCGTCGTCGGCCACGGTGACCACCGCGGTCAGCTCGCCGGCCAGGGGCCGCCAGGCCTCCAGCGTCACCGCCAGGCCGTGCCCGCCCCCGAGCGCGACCACGGCCGGACCGGACTCGACGACCCGACCGGGTGCCTCGTGCCGGCCGCTCACCGGCGGCTCACTCGCGGCCCAGGTCGCGGTGCCGGGCGCTGGCGGTGACGCCCTCGGCGGACAGCCGGCGGGCGAACTCCTCGGCGATGGCCACCGAGCGGTGCTTGCCGCCCGTGCAGCCGACGGCGAGGGTCAGGTACCGCTTGCCCTCGCGCCGGTAGCCGGGCACCAGCAGCCGCAGCACCTGCAGGTAGCGCTCCAGGAAGTCCCCCGCGTCGGCCGAGCCCAGCACGTGGTCGCGGACGGCGGCGTCCCGGCCGGTCTGTTCGCGCAGCTCGGGGATCCAGTGCGGGTTGGGCAGGAAGCGGGCGTCGACGACGAGGTCGGCGTCCAGCGGCAGGCCGTACTTGAACCCGAAGCTGAGCACCGTCGCGGTCAGCTCGGGCGTGGTGCCCTCGCGGACGAAGGCGGACTCCAGCGTGGTGCGCAGCTGGTGCACGTTGAGGTCGGAGGTGTCGACCCACAGGTCGGCGTCCCCGGCGATGCCGGTGAGCAGGGCCCGCTCGGCGGCGATGCCGTCGGACAACCGCCCGGAGCCCTGCAGCGGGTGCTCGCGGCGGTTGGACTCGTACCGGCGCACCAGCACCTCGTCGCGGGCGTGCACGTAGACCACCCGCGGCCGGTGCCCGGCCTCGGTCAGGCTGCGGATCGCCTCGGCGAGGTCGGAGGAGAACGCCCGGCTGCGGACGTCGACGACCGCGGCGAACCGCCGCAGGTCGCCGCGGGCACCGAGCTCCACCATGGGGGCCAGCAGGGCAGGCGGGAGGTTGTCCACGACGTAGAAGCCCAGGTCCTCCAGGACCCGCCCGGCGCTGTTCTTGCCCGACCCGGACAGCCCGGTGACCACGACCACCTCGAGCGGGCCCTGGTCGGCGACGGACTCCCCGGGGGCACCCCCGGTCGGCTCGGCAGGGGTGTCGAGCGGGGTGTCGGTCACGAGGCGGCTCCGGCGGGCTCGGTGGTCGTCGGGGCCCCATCATCGCCGGTCGGGGCATCGGGCTGCGCCGTCGGGTCGGTGAGGGCGGCGAGCACCGCCTCCGCCGTCCGCTTCCCGATGCCGGGCACCCGGGTGAGCTCCTCGACCGAGGCCGCGCGCAACCGCTTGAGCGAGCCGAACTCCTTCATCAGGGCCTTGCGCCGGGTGTCCCCCAGCCCGGGGACGTCGTCCAGCATCGAGACCAGCATCCCGGCCGAGCGCTTCTGCCGGTGGTAGGTGATGGCGAACCGGTGGGCCTCGTCGCGGACCCGCTGCAACAGGTACAGCGCCTCGGAGGTGCGCGGCAGGATGACCGGGTCGGGGTCGTCGGGCAGCCAGACCTCCTCCATCCGCTTGGCCAGCCCGCAGACGGCGACGTCGGTGATCCCCAGCTCGGACATCGAGCGGGCGGCCGCGGCGACCTGGGGCTGTCCGCCGTCGACGACGAGCAGGTTCGGCGGGTAGGCGAACCTGCGGGGCCGGCCCTCCTCGGCGGCGACGCCCTGCTCGTCGGCGCGGTCGGCCTCGTCCTTGAGGTGGCGGGAGAACCGACGGCGCACCACCTCGGCCATCGCCGCGGTGTCGTCGGTGCCCTGGGCGACCTGGAAGCGCCGGTAGTCGGACTTCTTGGCCAACCCGTCCTCGAAGACCACCATGCTGGCCACGACGTTGGTGCCCTGCACGTGGCTGACGTCCATGCACTCGATGCGCAGCGGCGCGTCGGGCAGGTCGAGGGCCTCCTGCAGCTCCGACAGCGCCATCGACCGGGCGGTGAGGTCGCCGGCGCGCTTGACCCGGTGCCGGGCGAAGGCCTCCTTGGCGTTGCGCTCCACGGTCTCCATCAGCGCACGCTTGTCCCCGCGCTGGGGCACCCGCAGCGACACCCGGGAGCCGCGCAGCTCGCTGAGCAGCTCGGCGTACACGTCGGCCTCCTCGGGGAGCTCGGGCACCAGCACCTCGCGCGGCACCTGCTCGCCGGCCTCGCCCAGCCCGGTCTGGTCGTCGACGCCGCCGTAGACCTGCAGCAGGAACTGCTCGACCAGCTCCCCGGTGGACACCTCCTCGACCTTGTCCACGATCCAGCCGCGCTGGCCGCGGACCCGCCCGCCCCGGACGTGGAAGACCTGGACCGCGGCCTCGAGCTCGTCCTGGGCGAAGGCCACCACGTCGGCGTCGGTGCCGTCGGCGAGGACCACGGCCTGCTTCTCCAGCGCCCGGCGCAGCGCGCCGAGGTCGTCCCGGAGCCGGGCGGCGCGCTCGTACTCCATGTCCTGTGCCGCCTGCGCCATCTGCTTCTCCAGGCGGCGGGTGATCTGCTCGGTGCGCCCGCCCATGAAGTCGCAGAAGTCGTCGACGATGTCGCGGTGCTCCTCGGCGGAGACCCTGCCCACGCACGGGGCGGCGCACTTGCCGATGTAGCCCAGCAGGCAGGGCCGGCCGATCTGGCCGTGCCGCTTGAACACCCCGGTGGAGCAGGTGCGCGCCGGGAACACCCGGGTCAGGGTGTCCAGCGTCTCGCGGATGGCCCACGCGTGGGCGTAGGGGCCGAAGTACCGCACGCCCTTGCGCTTGGGGCCGCGCATGACCTGCAGCCGCGGGAACTCCTCGTTCAGCGTGACCGCGAGCGAGGGGTAGCTCTTGTCGTCCCGGTAGCGGACGTTGAACCGCGGGTCGAACTCCTTGATCCAGTTGTACTCGAGCTGGAGCGCCTCGACCTCGGTGCCCACCACGGTCCACTCGACGCTGGCCGCGGTGGTGACCATCTGGCGGGTGCGCGGGTGCAGGCCGCGGACGTCGGCGAAGTAGCTGTTCAGCCGCTGCCGGAGGCTCTTGGCCTTGCCGACGTAGACGACCCGGCCACTGGGGTCACGGAACTTGTAGACCCCTGGGGACTCCGGGATGCTGCCGACCGCGGGGCGGTAGGAGGAGGGGTCGGGCATGACTCCACAGTAGGTCGCGGGTCCGACGGTCCCGGGCGACCGACGGGCCCTCAGCCCGCCGTGCGGGCGTCGGCCCAGGCCAGCAGGTCGGCGGTCACGTCGTCCCGGTTGGTCTCGTTGAACACCTCGTGCCGGGCGTCGGGGTAGACGTGCTGGTCGACCGGCAGACCGCGGTCGGCGAGCATCCCGGCCAGGGCGGTGACCTGGGCGGCGTCCACCCCACCGACCGGGTCGCGGGAGCCCGACAACAGCAGCACCGGCAGGCCGTCGGGCAGCTGGGCGACCGCGTCGGGGGTGGCCACCGAGACGGCGGCGCCGAAGACGCCGGCGGCGTAGGCGTACGTCAGGGGCATCTCGTCCCCGGCCAGCGGGTCGGTGATGTAGGCGTCCACCTCGGCCTCGTCGCGGGACAGCCAGTCGAAGGGGGTGCGGGCCGGCTCGAAGGGCTGGTTGAAGGCGCCGAGGGCGTCCAACGCCTGGTCGCCCATCCCGGCGGCCACGGCGCCCTCCAGGGCGGTCACCTGCTCGGCCAGCTGCGGTGCGGCACCGATCGGGCCCGACAGGGCGAGACCGGCCAGGCCCTCGCCGTCCCGCTCGGCCGAGGCCAGCGCGACGATGGAGCCCATCGAGTGGCCCAGCAGCAGCCGGGGGACGTCGGGCTGCTCGTCGCGGGCCACGAGGTGCAGGGCCACCACGTCGTCGAGCACGGCGGCGAACGACGGTGCCCCGAACCGGCCCACGCCGGTGGCCTCGGCGGTGTGGCCGTGCCCGCGCAGGTCCATGGCGTAGACGGCGTAGCCGCGATCGGCCAGCGCCCGGCCCAACCGCTCGTACCGCCCGGAGTGCTCCGAGGCCCCGTGCACGACCTGGAGCACCGCGCGCACGTCACCGGTGGGCAGCCAGCTGCGATAGCGCACCCGGGTGCCGTCGGCGGCCGGCAGGTCGTGCAGCTCGCTGGGGACCGGACCGCCGGCCGTCGTCGTCATGGTGGAGGGATACCGGCGCGAGGACGGGGGGTCAACCCGTCCCCGCGCGCCGGGTCAGACCCGGCGGCCGGCGGACACCGGGTCGGTGACGGTGTCGCCTGCCGGGGCGGCCGCGGCGATCTTCTTGCGCGGGCGCTTCGTCGCCGCCGCCGCCATCCGGGCCGGGTCCAGGATCTGGGCCAGGAACGTCCCGGTGTGGCTCTCCGCGATGCCGGCGATCAGCTCCGGAGTGCCCTCGCCGACGACCGTGCCGCCGCGGAAACCGCCTTCGGGGCCCATGTCGATCAGCCAGTCGGCGCTCTTGATCACGTCCAGGTTGTGCTCGATCACGATGACCGAGTTGCCCTTGTCGACCAGGCCCTGGATGACCAGCAGCAGCTTGCGGTTGTCCTCGAAGTGCAACCCGGTGGTGGGCTCGTCCAGGACGTAGATTGTCCGGCCGTTGGACCGCTTCTGCAGCTCGCTGGCCAGCTTGACCCGCTGCGCCTCACCGCCGGACAGCGTGGTGGCCGGCTGACCGAGCCGCACGTAGCCCAGGCCGACCTCGGTGAGCGTGGTCAGGTACCGGGCGATGCTGTTGATCGGGGCGAAGAACTCCGCAGCCTCCTCGATGGGCATGTCGAGGACCTCGGCGACGGTCTTGTTCTTGTACCGGACCTCGAGGGTCTCCCGGTTGAACCGGGCGCCCTTGCAGACCTCGCAGGGCACGTAGACGTCGGGCAGGAAGTTCATCTCGATCTTCAGCGTGCCGTCGCCGGAGCACGCCTCGCAGCGGCCGCCCTTGACGTTGAAGCTGAACCGGCCCGGCTGGTAGCCGCGGACCTTGGCCTCCTCGGTCGAGGCGAAGAGCTTGCGGATCGCGTCCCAGACCCCGGTGTAGGTGGCCGGGTTGGACCGCGGGGTGCGGCCGATCGGTGACTGGTCGACACCGACGACCTTGTCCAGCTGGTCCAGGCCGGTGATCGTGCGGTGCCGGCCGGGGACCATCCGGGCACGGTTGAGCTGGTTGGCCAGCACCGTGTAGAGGATGTCGTTGACCAGGCTGGACTTGCCCGACCCGGACACGCCGGTGACCGCGACGAGCATGCCGAGCGGGAAGGTCACGTCGACCCCGCGCAGGTTGTGCTCGCGGGCACCCTTCACCACCAGCTCGCGGCCGGGGGTGCGGGGGCGGCGCTCGGCCGGGACGGCGATCTCCTTGCGGCCGGAGAGGTACTGGCCGGTCAGGGACCGCTCGCTGGCCAGCAGGTCCTGGTAGGTGCCCGAGACCACGACCTCGCCGCCGTGCTCACCGGCACCCGGGCCGATGTCGACGATCCAGTCGGCCTGCTTGATGGTGTCCTCGTCGTGCTCGACGACGATCAGGGTGTTTCCCATGTCGCGCAGCCGGACCAACGTCTCGATCAGCCGGACGTTGTCCCGCTGGTGCAGCCCGATGGAGGGCTCGTCCAGCACGTAGAGCACGCCGACCAGCCCGGAGCCGATCTGGGTGGCCAGCCGGATCCGCTGCGCCTCGCCACCGGCCAGCGTCGCGGCCGGTCGGTCCAGGGAGAGGTAGTCCAGGCCCACGGAGACCAGGAAGGACAACCTCGCCTGGATCTCCTTGAGCACCCGGTCGGCGATGGCCCGCTCACGCTCACCCAGGGTGAGGGCGGCCAGCCACTCGGAGGCGTCGCCGATGGACAGCCCGGTGACCTCGGCGATCGAGCGCCCGTCGAGCTTGACGGCCAGGATCTCCGGCTTCAGCCGGGTCCCGTGGCAGACCGGGCAGGGCACGTCGCGCATGTAGCCCTCGTACTTGTCCCGCATGAACTCCGAGTCGGTGTCCTCGTGGCGGCGCTCCAGGAACGGCAGCACGCCCTCGAAGGCGGCGTAGTAGCTGCGCTCGCGGCCGTAGCGGTTCTTGTAGCGGACGTGCACCTGGTCCGGCGAGCCGTGCAGCACGGCCTTCTGGATCTTGGCCGGGAGCTGCTCCCAGGGCGTCTTCATCGAGAAGCCGATCTGGTCGCCGAGCCCGGTCAGCAGTCGGGTGAAGTACTCGTTGCTCATCGAGCCGGCCCACGGGGCGATGGCGCCCTCGCCCAGGCTCTTCTCCGGGTCGGGCACGACGAGATCGGGGTCGACCTCCTTGCGGGTGCCGATGCCGGTGCACTCGGCGCAGGCGCCGAACGGGGAGTTGAAGGAGAACGACCGTGGCTCGAGGGCCTCGAAGCTCAGCCCGTCGTCGATGCAGGCCAGGTGCTCGGAGAAGGTGCGCTCCCGCTCGGGGTCGCCCTCCTCGAGGTCGACGAAGTCGAGCACCACGAGCCCGCCGGCCAGACCGAGGGCCGTCTCGACCGAGTCGGTGAGCCGCCGCTTGGCGCTCTCCTTGACCGTCAGGCGGTCGACGATCACCTCGATCGTGTGCTTCTCCTGCTTCTTGAGCTTGGGCGGCTCGGTGAGCGAGTGGACGACGCCGTCGACCCGGACCCGGGAGAAGCCCTGGGTCTGCAGCGAGGAGAACAGGTCGACGTACTCGCCCTTGCGGGCCCGCACGACCGGGGCGAGGACCTGGAAGCGGGTGCCCTCGGCCATCTCCAGCACCTGGTCGACGATCTGCTGCGGGGTCTGCCGGGCGATCGGCTTGCCGCAGTTGGGGCAGTGCGGCTGCCCGGCGCGGGCGTAGAGCAGGCGGAGGTAGTCGTAGACCTCGGTGATCGTGCCGACGGTCGACCGTGGGTTGCGGTTGGTCGACTTCTGGTCGATCGACACCGCCGGGGACAGCCCCTCGATGAAGTCGACGTCCGGCTTGTCCATCTGGCCGAGGAACTGCCGGGCGTAGGCCGACAGCGACTCGACGTACCGGCGCTGGCCCTCGGCGAAGATCGTGTCGAAGGCCAGGCTGGACTTGCCCGACCCGGACAGCCCGGTGAACACGATCATCGCGTCCCGCGGGAGGTCGAGGTGGACGTCCTTGAGGTTGTGCTCACGGGCGCCGCGGACGACGAGCCGGTCCATGTGGGTCCCTGTCGATCGGTGGTGCACGGGTGCGGGCGGGTGGCGGGGCGCGGGCCCGGGGGCTCGGGCGGCCTAAGCCGGTGGTGCGCGTGGAGGTGCCGGCGACGACCGGGTCGGCTACGTGGGCGGTGGGGTCGAAGACGGGGGCTTAACTGCGCCAGGGTCGTT
>JAOPVM010000219.1 GCA_025966215.1 Klenkia sp. | reverse complement strand
GGCCGTGCCGGTGCGGGGGGCCGGGGGGCTGCTGGTCGCCGCCGTCGCGGTCACCTCGGCGCGCGGGGTGGTCCCCGTGGAGTACCTGGACGCCACCCGGGAGTGTGCCGCGGTGCTCGCGCCCCTGCTGGACTGACCCTGAGCCGGTCCCCGGAGGGTGCGCTCGTGCGTGCTGGGGATCGTCGTCGTCCTGTGGGTCGTGGCTGCCTTCACGGCCGTCGTCACGGTCAGCCTGTCCATCGACGGCAGCACCGGGTCGGGGGTGCTGTCCCACGGCGACACGTCGGTGTCCTACGGCTGTGCCCACCGCGCCGTCGGCCGTCGCCGCCCCCGGGGAGCTGGTCACCCGCTTGGCCACCCCCCCCGGTCGGCCAGGACGTGCCTCGGGCCGGGCGCCGACGGCGGGCGCGAGAACGGTGACGGAGACCGGTCGGGTGGATCAGTACGAGGTCGAACCCCCCGCGCCCTGGGACTCCGGGACCTCCTCGCCGGCTGCGACCGGGCCGGGCGGGGTGCCCTCGCCGAACGGGGAGCCGCCGAGCTCCTCGCGGCCGTGCGCGGTGAGCCAGGTCGAGGTGTCCGGCCCGACCGGCACGATCTGCGTCGGGTTCACGTCGGCGTGCACGACGTAGTAGTGCCGCTTGATCTGCGGGAAGTCGGTGGTGTCCCCGAACCCGGGGGTCTGGAACAGGTCCCGGGCGTAGGCCCACAGCACCGGCATCTCGCTGAGCTTGTGCCGGTTGCACTTGAAGTGGCCGTGGTAGACGGCGTCGAAGCGGGCCAGCGTGGTGAACAGCCGGACGTCGGCCTCGGTGATCGTGTCGCCCATGAGGTAGCGACGGGTCTCCAGCCGCTCGCTGACCCGGTCCAGCGCGGTGAACAGCCGGTCGTAGGCGCTGGCGTAGGACTCCTGGGAGCCGGCGAACCCGCAGCGGTAGACGCCGTTGTTGATCTCGGTGAACACCCACTGCATCAGGTCGTCCATCTCGTCCCGCAGGTGCTCGGGGTAGAGGTCGGGCGCACCGTCGCGGTGGAACGCCGTCCACTCGGTGGAGAAGTCCAGGGTCATCTGGGCGAAGTCGTTGGTGACCACGGCCTTGGTCGGCAGGTCGACCATCGCCGGCACGGTGATCCCGCGCGGGTACTCGGGGTCGCGGGCGAAGAACGCCTCCTGCAGCCGCTCGTAGCCCAGCACCGGGTCGCGGCCGCCGGGGTCCAGGTCGAAGGTCCAGCTGTTCTTGTCGTGGGTGGGGCCGGTGATGCCCATCGAGAACGCCGACTCCAGGCCGAGCAGCCGCCGCACGATCGTGGCGCGGTTGGCCCAGGGGCACGCCCGGGCGACGACGAGGCGGTAGCGGTCGGCCTCGACCGGCCAGCCCTGCGACCCGTCGGCCAGGATCCGGTCCTCGATGTAGTTGGTGTCCCGCTCGAAGGACCTGCCGGGTTCGACGTAGCCGTTGTCGTTGCTCACGGTGGCCAGCCTGGCTCAGTCGCCCTCCGGCCGCTGGGCGAGGTGCTCCTCGCTCACCTCCCACAGGCGTTCGGCGTTGCCCGGGTCCAGCGCGTACTCCCGGACCCCGCTGCGGGCCCGGGCGTCGTCGGCGACGGTCGGCGCCTCGACGCCGTCCTCCAGGTAGTGCCCGCCGGTGGCGAACTCCGGGGCCAGTGCGGCGACCAGGGTGGTCGAGGCGCCCTGCTGGGGGGTCTTGAAGGTCACCGTGCCCTCGCGCTGGGCCTTCTCCCACCCGTCCAGGACGTCCTGGGAGACGTGCCGCTGCAGGTTGGTCATGATCCCGCCGGGCATGAGCGCGTTGGCCACGATGCCGTCGTCGGCCCAGCGGCGGGTGGCCTCGACGGCCAGCAGCACGTTCGCGGTCTTGGACTGCCCGTACGCCGACCACGGGTCGTACTCCCGCCCGGCGAAGTGCAGGTCGTCGAAGACGACGGGGGAGCGCAGGTGCCCGGTGGAGGACACCGACACGATCCGGGCGCCGTCGGCGGCGGCGAGAGCGTCGTGCAGCCCGACGGTGAGCGCGAAGTGCCCGAGGTGGTTGGTGGCGAACTGGGTCTCCCAGGCGCGGTCGGTCAGCGTCAGCTGCGGGAGCGCCATGACCCCGGCGTTGTTGATCAGCAGGTCGAGCGGACCGGTCCAGTCGGCGACGAAGGCCGCCACGGAGTCCAGGTCGACCAGGTCGAGGTGGGCGACCCGCAGCGTGGTGTTGCCCGTCGTCGCCACGACGTCCTGGGCGGCGCGGGCGCCGGCCTCGGTGTCGCGGACGGCGAGGGTGACCTCGGCGCCGGCCCTGGCCAGCGAGCGGACGGTCTCCAACCCGATCCCGGAGGCGCCCCCGGTGACGACGACGCGGGTACCGGTGAGGTCCAGGCCCTCGACGACGTCGTCGGCGGTGCTGGTGGCGGTGAAGCGGGTGGTGATGAGGGGCATGGGCTCCACTCTGCGCCCTGCGGGTCAGTCCGGCAGTGCCCGCCCCAGGGCCACCGCGTGCGTGAGCCGCAGGCTCCCCGACAGCCAGACCAGCACGTCGTGCAGCCGCAGGGGGGTCGCCCCGGTCGCGGCGGCGAGGACGGCGAAGGGCCCCGCGTCGGCCCGCAGCTCCCGGTGGACGACGGCGTGCAGGTCGCTGTCGCCCTCCTCCAGGTGCGGCAGCAGCTGCAGCCGGGTGACCCGGTCGACGTGCGGCACCAGAGCGGGGTGCCGGTGGTGCAGCGCGGCGCTGACGTGCGGGAAGAGCGGTTCGCGCTGTACTGCGCGCAGGGCGGCGCCGACCGTGCCGGGCTCGCCGAGCACGGAGACCTCGTCGTCCGGCAGGGCCTCGAAGGCCCGCCCGGCGGCACGGGCGA
>JAOPVM010000447.1 GCA_025966215.1 Klenkia sp. | reverse complement strand
GGTACGGCCGACAGGCAGACGACCGGCTGGCCGCCGCCGTCGCCGAGGTGGGCCGACGCCTCCGGGCGTGACTCAGTCCAGGGCGTCCAGCTCGGCGAGCGCGTCCTCCCAGCGCGTCCGGCGCTCGTCGTCGGACTGCTCCCACCATGCTGTCCCGCGCTCCCCCAGCCCCGTCTTGGCCGCCTGCACCCGGGACCGCGCCGCGCGCACCGCGGTGTCGTCGCCGGCCTGCTTCGCCGTCCGCACCCCGCTGCGACCCACACCCAGGTGGTGCAGCAGCTGTTCGCGCACGTCGTCGGGGAGCTGGGGGTCCTGGGTGCGCCACCGCCGGCCGTCGACGACGATCCAGCGGCCGTCGGCGGTGTGCTCGACCTCGCGGGTCACCGGGCGAGCCGGCGGGCGAGGTCGGGCAGCACCCGGCCCAGCGGGGCGTCGACCCGCACGTCGGCCTTCTCGTCACCCCGGGTGGGCCCTGCGTTGACGATCGCGACCGGGATGCCGTCCTTGGCCGCGCGCAGCACGAAGCGGTAGCCGCTCATCACGGTCAACGACGAGCCGAGCACCACCAGCGACCGGGCGCAGGTGACCAGGTCGAAGGCGGTGGCGACCCGCTCGCGCGGCACGGTCTCGCCGAAGAAGACGACGTCGGGCTTCAGCGGTCCCCCGCCGCAGACCAGGCAGTCGACCATCACGAAGCCGTCGAGGTCCTCCTCGGGCAGCTCGACGTCACCGTCGGGGTTGACCTCGCCCTCGACCGGCTCGGGCCGGAAACCGGGGTTGGCCTCGCGCAGCCGCAGGTCGAGCGCGGCCCGGCCGGCGACGTCCCCGCACTGCAGGCAGACCGTGCGGTCCAGACCGCCGTGCAGCTCCAGCACGTCACCGGCACCGCCGGCCTGGTGCAGGCCGTCGACGTTCTGGGTGACGATCCCGCCCAGCAGACCGGCGTGCTGCAGGGCAGCCACCGCGCGGTGCCCGTCGTTGGGCCGGGCGTGCGCGATCTGTCGCCAACCGACGTAGCTGCGCGCCCAGTACCGGTGCCGGGCACGGGCGTCCCGGGTGAAGGCCTGCCAGGTCATCGGGGTGTGCCGGCGCAGCGACCCGGTGGCGCCCCGGTAGTCGGGGATGCCGGAGTCGGTGGACAGGCCCGCGCCGGACAGCACCACGGCGTTGCCGTTGCCGACCAGCGCGGCGAGGTCCTCCAGCCCGGCGACGACGGGACCGGCGGCGGTCAGCGGAGCACCCACGCGCTCCATCGTCCCCGGTGGGCAGACCGCGCGCCATCAGGTCAGGTCGGCGTCCAACCGCTCGAGGACACCGTCGTACAGGCGGCGCAGGCCCTTGGGGGCGAAGGTGCGTTCGAAGAAGCCGCCGATCCCGCCGGCGCCCTGCCACGTGGTGCGCACACCCACGGTCGAGCTGTCCGGCCCGGCCGGGCGCACCGTCCAGGTGGTGACCATGGAGGAGTTGGCGTCGCTCTCCACCAGTCCACCGGCGTCGGGCAGCTCGGACACCGAGATCACCTGGTCGCGGACCCGCTTCTCGGTCGCAGCGAGCTTCCAGTGCACCCGGGTGCCGGCACCCTGCCCGCCCGACTCCACCCGGTACTCGGTGAACTGGGGACCGGCGATGCGCTGCCGGGTGCCCGCGTAGTCGGCGAGCGCGGCGTGCACCCGCTCGGCGGGAGCGTGCACGACTCGTTCTGCGGTGGCGACGACCTGACCCATGCGCCCAGTCTGCCGCGCCGATCACCAGCCCCGCCGACGGGGCACCCCGGAGCAGCCGAACCGGCCGGCCACCCGGGGCCGCCGTCCACAGGCGGCCTCAGCCGGCGAGCGTCACCGCGTGCCGCGCGATCTGCAGCTCCTCGTCGGTGGGCACCACCAGGACGGGCACCGCCGCGCCGTCCGGGCTGATCACCCGGGGCCCCTGGCCGGCCGCGGTGTTGCGGGCCGGGTCGAGGGCCAGCCCCAGGTGGCCGAGTCCGGCCAGCACGCGGGCGCGCACCTCGGGGCTGTTCTCCCCCACCCCGGCGGTGAAGACCAGCCCGTCCAGGCCGCCGAGGTGGGCCAGGTAGGCGCCCACGTAGCCGCGGACCCGGTGCACGTAGACGCCGAGCGCGGCCTCCGCCCGCTCGTCGCCGTCCCCGGCTGCGGCGAGCACGTCGCGCAGGTCGCCGCTGCCGGTGAGGCCGGCCAGCCCGCTGCGTCGGTTGAGCAGCGCGTCGAGGTCGTCGGCGTCCATCCCGTTCCGCATGAGGTGCAGCAGGGCGCCGGGGTCCAGGTCGCCCCCGCGAGTGCCCATGACCAGGCCCTCCAGCGGGGTCAGCCCCATCGAGGTGGCGATCGACCGGCCGGCGGCGACCGCGCAGGCCGAGGCGCCGTTGCCCAGGTGCAGCACGACGAGCTTCGCCTCGGGCCGACCGAGCAGCCGGGCCGCGACCTGCGAGACGTACTCGTGCGAGCTGCCGTGGAAGCCGTAGCGGCGCACCCCGAACCGGGCAGCGACGTCCGCGTCGATCGCGTACGTCGAGGCCGCGGCCGGCATGGTCGCGTGGAAGGCGGTGTCGAACACGGCCACCTGCGCGACGTCGGGGAAGGCCCCGCGGGCAGCCCGGATGCCGAGCAGGCCGGGCGGGTTGTGCAGCGGGGCCAGCGAGGACAGGCCGTCGATGGCGGCCTCGACGTCGTCGTCGACGACCACGGGGGCGCGGAAGCGGGAGCCGCCGTGCACCACGCGGTGGCCCACGACGGCGGGGGTGAGCTCGGGCCCGTGCTCGGCGAACGTCGCCGTCACCAGCGCCAGGGCCGCGGCGTGGTCGGGCACCGGGGCCGCCACGGTGACGTCGACGTGGCCGGCGCGGTGCCGGATCGACCCCTGCCCGGCGCCGATCCGCTCGATCAGCCCGTGCGCCAGCACCCGCTCGTCGACCATGTCCAGCAGCCGGTACTTCAGCGAGGAGGAGCCGCTGTTGAGCACCAGGACGACGCTCACGAGCCGCCCGCCTGCACCGCGGTGATGGCGATGGTGTTGACGATGTCGCGCACGGTGGCCCCTCGGGACAGGTCGTTGACCGGCTTGTTCAGGCCCTGCAACACCGGGCCCATGGCGACCGCGCCGGCCGAGCGCTGAACCGCCTTGTAGGTGTTGTTGCCGGTGTTCAGGTCCGGGAAGACGAAGACGGTGGCCCGCCCGGCGACCGAGGAGCCCGGCATCTTCGACGCACCCACGGCGGGGTCGGCAGCGGCGTCGTACTGCATCGGGCCGTCCACGACCAGCTCCGGGGCGCGCTCCCGGACCAGGGCGGTGGCCGCCCGCACCTTCTCGACGTCCGCACCGGACCCGCTGTCCCCGGTCGAGTAGGACAGCATCGCGATCCGCGGTTCGATGCCGAACCGGGCGGCGGTGGCCGCCGAGCTGATCGCGATGTCGGCCAGCTGGGCGGCGTCGGGCTCGGGGTTGACGGCGCAGTCGCCGTAGACGAGCACCCGGTCGGCCAGCGCCATGAGGAAGACGCTGGACACCACGGACACCCCGGGCCGGGTGCGGATGACCTCGAAGGCCGGGCGGATGGTGTGCGCGGTGGTGTGCGCGGCGCCGGAGACCATCCCGTCGACCAGGCCCAGCTGCACCATCATCGTGCCGAAGTACGACACGTCCGGGACGACGTCGCGGGCGGCCTCGACGGTCATCCCGCGGTGCGCGCGCAGCCGGGCGTACTCCTCGGCGAACCGGGTGCGCAGCTCCTCGTCGAAGGGGTCGACCACGTCGGCGGCGGAGATGTCCAGGCCCAGCTCGGAGGCCCGGCCGCGCACCTTGGACTCCTCCCCGAGCAGGGTCAGCCGGGCGATCCGGCGGGACAGCACGATCGCCGCGGCGCGCAGCACCCGGTCGTCGTCGCCCTCGGGCAGCACGACGTGCTGCTGCGCCGTCCGGCTGCGTTCGGTGAGGACGTGCTCGAACATCAGCGGCGTCACCACGTCCGAGGGGACGACGGCCAACCGGTCGAGCAGCTCCCGGGTGTCCACCGCCTCGTCGAACATCGCGATCGACGTCTCGGTCTTGCGCGGGGAGTCCGCCGCCATCAGCCCGCGGGTGCGGATGACCCGGGCCGTGGTGTCGAACGTGCCCAGGGCGGTGCGCACGATCGGCAGCGAGGAGCCGATGCCGGCGATCAGCCGGACGACGGGCTCGGGCAGGTCGATGCCGCCGTTGAGCAGGATCCCGGTCGGTGAGGGGTAGGTGCCCGAGGCGTGCGCGGTCATCACGGCCAGCACGACGTCGGGCCGGTCGCCGGGGACGACGACGACCGCCCCCTCGGTGATCCGGGGCAGCACGTTGACCATCGACATCGCGGCGACGACGACGCCCATCGCCTCCCGGCTCATCAGCTCCGGGTCACCGGCCACCAGCTCGCCGTCGACGGCCGCGGCCACCGAGGAGAACGTCGGGGCGATGAGGAAGGCCTCCTCCGGAATGCCCCAGACCGGCAGGTCGGTGATGCCGCGGACGGCCGCGAGACCCTCCTCCAGCCGGTCCGGGTCGGCCCGGTTGAGCACCACCGCGAGCACCCCGGCGTGCTCGGCGGCCAGCTCGCGCAGCGCCGGCTCGGCGACCGCGGCGAGGTCGGCCGGTGGTCGCGCGGGGGCCTGGCCGAGGTGCTCGGCGCCGGCGGCGTCCCGACCGCCCAGCACCAGCACCACCGGGGTGCCCAGGTTCGCCGCGATCCGGGCGTTGTAGGACAGCTCGGTCGGGGAGCTCACGTCGGTGAAGTCCGAGCCGACGACGACGACCGCGTCGCAGCGGGCCTCCACGGCCTTGAACCGCTCGACGATCCGGGCCAGGGCGGCGTCCCCGTCGGTGTGCACGTCGTCGTAGCCCACCCCGACGGCGTCGGCCGGGTCGACCCCCGCGGTGGCGTGGCCCAGGAGGAGGTCCAGCACGTGGTCGGGCTCGGTGGTGCTGCGGGCGATCGGCCGGAACACCCCGACCCGGCCGACCTCCCGGGCCAGCGTGGTGAGCAGACCCAGGGCGACGATCGACTTGCCGGAGTGCCCCTCGACGGAGGCGACGTAGACGCTGCGGGCCACAACAGGCTCCCTCGGGCCGGGCTCTCGATGCGCGGGAGCACCGGCGAGCGGGGGTCGGTGACGAGGTCGACGGTACCGAGCGCGCCCTCCCCCGGCCTCCGGCCCTGCGACACACCGTCGAGGACGGCCGCTGCTCGTCGGGGGGTCTCGAGAGGTGCCCCCAGCAGGATTCGAACCTGCGACACACGGTTTAGGAAACCGATGCTCTATCCCCTGAGCTATGGGGGCCCGGGGAGTACCGGCAGAGGCTACCGGGCGCGTCGCGCCGCCCCCGGGAACGTCCCGCCGACCATGATCGTCTGACGGGGCAGCGGCGAGATCAGGATCCAGCGGTTACCTTTTCTGTTCGGTGCAGGTACCGGCAACGACGCCGGGCAGGAGGTGGAGCACGTGACGAGCAGCACCCGAGAGGTCCGGGTCGAGGACGTCCCGTCCAGGAACCGGTTCGAGGTCAGCGTGGACGACGAGGTCGTCGGGTTGGCCAGCTACCACGTCGAGGGCGACGTCATGACGCTCCCGCACACCGAGGTCTCGCCGTCCGTGGCCGGGCGGGGCGTCGGCACCACCCTGGTCGCCGCCGTCCTCGCCAGCGCCCGCGAGCGCCACCTCACCGTCCTGCCCTACTGCTCGTTCGTGCGGCACTACCTGCACGAGCACCCGGCCGACGTCGACCTGGTGGCCGAGGCCGACCGCCCGCACTTCGGCCTGGAGCTCACCTCCAGCTGAGCGGGCAGCGTCCGGAACCCGCGCTTACGGTCGGCTGCGTGCCGACTGCCGTCTCCTGGTTCCGCCGCGACCTCCGCCTCGCCGACAACCCCGCGCTCCTCGCCGCCTGCGACGTCGGCGACGTGCTCCCGCTGTTCGTCCTGGACCCCGCGATCTGGGAGAAGTCCGGCGACCCGCGGCGGCACTTCCTGGCCGGCTGCCTGGCCGAGCTGCACGAGGCCACCGGCGGGCGCCTGGTGGTCCGCCGCGGGAAGCCCGAGGACGTCGTCCCCGCCGTGGCCCGGGAGATCGGCGCGCAGAGCGTGCACGTCGCCGGGGACACCGGCCCGTACGGCCGCACGCGGGACCGCGCCGTCGAGCGGGCCCTCGGCGACGTCGACCTGGTCCGCACCGGCTCGGCCTACGCCATCGCCCCGGGCACCATCACCAAGGACGACGACACCCCGTTCAAGGTCTTCACCCCGTTCTCCCGGCGCTGGCGCGAGCACGGCTGGCCCGACCCGGCACCCACGCCACGAGAGGTGAGCTGGGCCCGCGCGGACAGCGAGGCTCTCCCCGAGGCTCCCGACCTGGGTGACACCGAGGTGCTGGAGTCCGGGGAGAAGGCGGCCCGGAGGCAGTGGGAGCGGTTCCTGGACGAGCGGATCGCCGACTACGACCGCCAGCGCGACCGGCCCGACCTGGACACCACCAGCCGGATGTCGGCACACCTGCACTTCGGCACCGTGCACCCCCGGACGCTGCTGCACGACATCTCCGGGTCGGGGCAGTCGGGGCCCGGCGTGGACACCTACGTCACCGAGCTCTGCTGGCGGGAGTTCTACGCCGACGTGCTGTGGCACCGGCCCGAGACCGCCCGGGAGTACTACAACGCCGAGCTCGCCGGCATGGCGTACTCGACCGGGAAGGGCGCCGAGGAGGACTTCGCGGCCTGGGCCGCCGGCCGCACCGGCTTCCCCGCGGTGGACGCCGCGATGCGGCAACTGCTGGCCGAGGGCTGGATGCACAACCGGATGCGGATGATCGTCGCGAGCTTCCTGGTCAAGGACCTGCACCAGGAGTGGACCCGCGGCGCGCGGTACTTCATGCAGCACCTGGTCGACGGCGACCTGGCCAGCAACAACCACGGCTGGCAGTGGGTCGCCGGCACCGGCACCGACGCCTCGCCGTACTTCCGCGTCTTCAACCCGATCACCCAGGGCAAGAAGTTCGACCCGGACGGGGACTACGTGCGTCGCTGGGTGCCCGAGCTGGCCGACGTCCCGGGCAAGAAGGTGCACGAGCCCTGGACGCTGCCCGGCGGCCTGCCCGAGGGGTACCCCGAGCAGGTCGTCGACCACGCCCAGGAGCGCACGGTCGCCCTGGACCGCTACGCCGCCGCGCGGGGCAGGTAGCCCACCCTCAGCCGCGGGAGCGGATCCAGTCGGGGAGGACGCCGGCGTCGAGCACCTGCTCGCGCAACGGGGTGACCAGGTCGACCAGCCGCTGGGTCTTCTCCGCCCCCAGGTGCGCCCAGCCGTCCACGGCGAGGAAGTCGGTGACGGTCTCCACGTCGTCCCGCAGTGCCGTGCCGGCGTCGGTCAGGCCGTCGTCGTCGACCAGGCCGCGGGCCCGCAGCCGCTCGGTGCCGGCGGCCCACTCCTGGTCGCTCCAGCCGCGGGTGGTGCGGACGAAGTCCAGCGAGTTCGAGGCGAGCCCGCCGGTGACCAGCGCCTCGACCGGGTCCAGACCCGAGGACAGCAGCGCGGTCACGTGCCCGTCGCCACGGTGCTCGCGGAGCAGCAGACCGGCGTGCCAGAGCTGCATGAGCGGGTCCTCGGGCCACGGCTGGGCCGACCAGGCGCCGTAGACCGGGCGGCCCGCGGCGGACAGCCCGGCGCAGGCCTCCCGGGCGAGCTCGACGGCCTCGGTGACGTCGGGCTCGCCGAGCACGGCGTGCAGCCGGGTGGCCACGCCGTCGGCGCGGGCGGCCGCCCACTGCTCCGGCGTCCCGGCCTCCCAGACGGCCGGGACCGCGGCGGAGACCAGCGACGGAGCGAAGACGTAGAACGTCGCGACGACGAGCTCGGGGCTGCACGCGCCGAAGGCCGAGCCGCGGGCGGCGAAGTAACCGGCCCGGGTCGCGGGGACGCCGAAGCGGTCGTAGGCCTCGTCGACCTCGGGGGCGAAGAAGCCGACGACGTGCAGGGTCTCCAGCGAGCCCCAGGCGCGGCGGGCGAGGGCAGGGGTGACGGTCATGCCCCGATCCTGCACCCGGGTGAGAATGGTCGGGTGATCGCCGGTGCCTGAGGGCCACACCCTGTACCGCCTGGCCCGGGACCAGCACCGCACCTTCGCCGGCCGCGAGGTGCACGTCACCAGCCCGCAGGGCCGCTTCGCCGCCGAGGCCGAACTCCTCGACGGGCGGGTCCTCGACGAGGTGACCAGCTGGGGGAAGCACCTGTTCGCCGCGTTCGGACCCGACGTCGTCCACGTGCACCTGGGTCTGTACGGCAAGTACACGACCGGGAAGGGCCTGCCGCCCGAGCCGCGCGGGGCGCTGCGGATGCGCTGGGAGGGCCCGGGCGACGACGGCGAGGGCGTGTGGGCCGACCTGCGCGGGGCGACCGCCTGCGAGCTGATCACCGACGGCGAGGTGCAGCTGATCCTGGACCGGCTGGGCCCGGACCCGCTGCGGAGGTCGGACCCGGAGAAGGCGTTCGCCCGGATCTCGCGGAGCCGGGTGACCATCGGCGCCCTGCTGATGGACCAGGCGGTGCTCGCCGGGGTCGGCAACGTGTACCGCGCCGAACTGCTCTTCCGGCACCACGTGTCGCCCTTCCGCCCGGGCAGGCAGGTCGACCACGAGACCTGGACGGCGATGTGGGCCGACCTGGTGACGCTGATGAAGGCCGGCGTGCGGTCGGGGCGGATCATCACCACCCGCCCCGAGGACCGCACGACGAAGCGCGGCGCCCCCACCCGGGGCGACGCCTCCTACGTGTACCGGCGCACCGGTCAGCCGTGCCGGCGGTGCGGCACCCCGATCGCGACCGAGCTGATGGTCGGCCGCAACCTGTTCTGGTGCCCGACCTGTCAGGCGGTGTGAGTCACGCCAGCTGGCCCTTGGCCGGGTCGCCGGCCGGGAACGGCCGGACCACCTGGACGTCGAAGGGCGCGGCCAGGTCGTCCTGCACCCGGGCGGCCAGGCCGGTGAAGTTCGCCCCGGCCCCGTGCGCGTTCAGCGCCGCCGCATCGGCCCAGCGCTCGACCATGACCAGCACCGTCCGGCTGGCGTACAGCGCGTAGAGCTCGCACCCCGGCTCCTCGTGCACCAGCGGGACCACCTGCTCGAATGCCTCCCGCACGGCGTCGAACCGCTCGGGCCTCGGCGTGATGGTGGCGATGACGGTGACCGACACGGGTGGTCCTCCAGGAGTTGGGGAGCTGGCCTGGTGCAGAGCGCACCGGCGGGGTCAGGATGACAGGTGTGACCGACGCCGCAGGTCCTGCCCGCCCCTCCCGGCCCCTGCGGGTGGCGGTGGTGGGCGCGGGACCGGCCGGCGTCTACGCCGCGGAGGCCCTCGCCGACCAGGACGACGTCCCGGTGGCGGTGGACCTGGTGGACCGGCTGCCGACGCCGTTCGGCCTGGTCCGGCACGGCATCGCCCCCGACCACCACAAGATGCGCGCGCTGGCCGACACCCTGCGCCGGACCCTGGACCACGACCGGGTCCGCTTCGTCGGCAACGCCGAGCTGGGCTCCGACCTCACCGTGGCCGACCTGCGGGCCCACACCGACGCCGTGGTCTACACCCACGGGGCCTCCGGTGACCGTCGGCTGGGCATCGACGGCGAGGACCTGCCCGGGAGCATCGCCGCCACCGACCTCGTGGCCTGGTACACCGGGCACCCCGATGCCGACCGGGGGCTCGTGGAGTCCGCCCTGGCCCGGGCCCGCGACGTCGTCGTCGTCGGGGTCGGGAACGTGGCCCTCGACGTCGCCCGGGTGCTGGCCCGCTCCCCCGGCGAGCTCGCCGACACCGACATGCCCCAGCACGTGCTCGACGTGCTCGCGGCGGCCCCGGTGGAGCGGATCACCGTGCTGGGACGACGGGGCCCGGCGCAGGCCACGTTCACCACCCAGGAGCTGCGTGAGCTGGGCCACCTGGAGGCCGCCGTCGCCCTGGTGGACACCGCCGGGCTCGACGACCAGAGCGCGGTGCGCGCCGTGGCCCGGAACCTCGCCACCCTCCGCGAGTGGGCCGACCACGCGCCGGAGCCCGGCCGGGTGTCGGTCCTGCTCCGCTTCTTCGCCCGGCCGGTCCGCCTGGAGGGCACCGACCACGTCACCGGCGTCGTCGTCGAGCGGACCGCCGTGGACGCCGCGGACCGGCTGACCGGCACCCGGGAGATCGACACGGTCCCGGCCGACCTCGTGGTGCGCTCGATCGGCTACCAGGGCCGGAGCCTGCCGGGGCTCCCGGTCGACGACCGCACCGGCGTGGTGGCCAACGAGGCCGGCCGGGTGCTGCGGGACGGGGTGCTCAGCCCCGGGGAGTACGTGGCCGGCTGGATCAAGCGCGGACCCACCGGGGTGGTCGGCACCAACAAGCACGACGCCCGGGAGACCGTCGCGGCGCTGCTCGAGGACGCCGCCGCCGGTCGGCTGGGCCCCGGTGGTCCCGAGGACGACCTGGTCGACACCCTCCTCGCCCGCGGAGCACACCCGGTGCTCCTGGACCACTGGCGGGCCATCGACGACGCCGAGACCACCCTGGGGGCCACCCGCGGCCGCGCCCGGACCACGATCCACGACCGCACCGCCCTCCTCGGGCACGCCCACCCGACACCTGCGCGTTGATCAGCCGGGACGACGGACGACGGCGGGTGGCTCGCGTCGCGGTGCGTCGGCGTCGGTCGGCGTCGGCCGGCGGCGGTCAGCCGCTGTTGCGCAGCGCCGTCGCCACCCCGTTGATCGCCAGCTGGATGCAGCGCTTGACCAGTTCGTCGTCGTTGCCCGAGCGGCGCCGGCGGAGCATCTCCACCTGCAGGTGGTGCAACGGCTCCAGGTAGGGGAAGCGGTTGCGGATCGAGCGGGCCAGCGAGGGGTTGTCGGCGAGCAGGTGGTCGTCCCCGGTGATCGCCAGCAGCATCCGCACGGTCCGCTCGTGCTCGGCGGTGATGACGTCGAACACCCGGTGCCGCAGCTCCTCGTCGGGCACCAGCGAGGCGTAGCGGGCGGCCAGTTCCAGGTCGGTCTTGGCCAGCACCATCCCCATGTTCGACAGCACCGTGCGGAAGAACGGCCAGCGACCGTGCAGCTCCTGCAACCGGGCCAGCCGGGCCGGATCGCCGTCCACCCACGACTCCAGCGCCGTCCCGGTGCCGAACCAGCCCGGCAGCATGATCCGGGCCTGGGACCAGCTGAACACCCACGGGATGGCCCGCAGGTCGCTGATCTTGTCCCCGGCCTTGCGCGAGGGGGGCCGCGACCCGATGTTCAGCTCGGCGAGCTCCCGCACCGGTGTCGCCGCGCGGAACCACTCCACGAAGCCCGGGGTGTCGTGCACCAGCGCCCGGTAGGCACCCTGGGCCCGGGCGGCGAGGTCGTCGAAGAGCGCGTAGACCTCCTCGGCGTCACCGTCCAGCCCCTCCAGGGAGAGCAGCGTGGACTCCAGCGTCGCGGCGACCAGTGCCTCCAGGTTCCGCCGGGCCAGGTGCGGCTCGGCGTACTTGGCGGAGATGACCTCGCCCTGCTCGGTGATCCGCAGCTGCCCGGCCACCGACCCCGGCGGCTGCGCCCGGACCGCCTCGTAGGAGGGACCGCCACCACGACCGACCGTCCCACCGCGGCCGTGGAACAGCCGCAGCCGCACCCCGGCCTCGCGGGCCACCTCCACCAGCGCCAGTTCGGCCCGGTACAGCGCCCAGTTCGCGGCGAGGTAACCGCCGTCCTTGTTGCTGTCGGAGTAGCCGAGCATCACCTCCTGGGTGCCGCCCCGGCCGTCGACCATCGAGCGGTACAGCGGCTCGGCGAGCATCGCGGCCAGCGTCGCGCCGCCGCCCTGCAGGTCGCCGATCGTCTCGAACAGCGGGGCGATCATGATCGGCGACGCCGGCAGCCCGTCGTCGTCCAGGGTGACCAGGCCGACCTCCTTGAGCAGGACGGCGACCTCCAGCACGTCCGAGACCGACTCGCACATGCTGATCACGTAGTTCGGGATCGCCCGCGGCCCCAGCACCCGCACCTGCTCGGCAGCGGCGACGAGCAGGTCCAGCTCGCCGCGGGCCAGCTCGGAGAGCTCGGCGTCGGCCCGCACCAGCGGACGGCGCAACCGCAGCTCACCGGTCAGCAGCTCGCGCCGGGCGGTCTCCTCCAGCGCGGAGTAGTCCGGGCAGACGCCGGCCCAGGCCAGGATCTCGGTCAGCACCTCCTCGTGCACGGAGCTGTTCTGCCGCATGTCCAGCCCGGACAGGTGGAACCCGAAGACCTCCACCGAGGCGCGCAGGTCGGCCAACCGCTCGTCGGCCAGCGCGCCGGCGCCGTGGGTGCGCAGCGAGGCGTCGACGACGTCGAGGTCGGCGATCAGCTCGGCCGGCTCGTCGTAGGGCTCCAGCTCCACGTCGGGCAGCGGGCCGGGCACGTGACCCACGGCCCGGACGGCGGTCGCGGCCAGCCGGCGGTACACACCGCGCAGCGCGCGCCGGTAGGGCTCGTCGGCCCGGAACGGGGAGTCGTCCCGGGCTGCGTCGGCCAGCGCCTGCAGCTCGTCGGTGGGGGTGACCAGCCGGGCCGACATCGACAGCTCGTCGGCCAGGTGCACCAGCTCGCCGAGGTGGTGGCCCAGGGCGGTCTCCGCCGCCCGGGTGGTGGCCCGGCGGACCGCCTCGGCGGTGACGAAGGGGTTGCCGTCGCGGTCCCCGCCGATCCAGGAACCGGGCAGCAGCATCGGCGTGGCCAGCAGGTCGGCCCCGGGCCAGCGCTGCCGCAGCGCCGCCCGCAGCTCGGTGTTGATCGCCGGGACGACGGCGAACAGCGACAGGTCGTAGTAGCGCAGCGCCTCGTCGATCTCGTCCTCCAGCCGGAGACGGGACAGCCGCAGCAGCGCCGTCTGCCAGAGGGTCAGCACCTCCCGCCACAGGTGCGCCGACCAGACCCGCTCGTCCTCGGCGGTCTCCCGGGTGCGCATGAGCTCGGTGACGTGCCGCTGCACCTGCGACACGGTGCGCCGGCGGACCTCCGTGGGGTGCGCGGTGACCACCGGGGAGACCAGCGCGCCGGCCAGCTCGTGGGCGACCACGGCGGGGTCGAGATCGGCTGCGTCCAGCAGGTCGAAGGTGGCGGCGAGCGTGCCCTTCTGCGGCGGTGAGCCCTCCTGGCGGTGGAAGCGCCGACGGCGCTCGTGGTGCACGTCCTCGGCCAGGTTGGCCAACAGCGAGAAGTGGCTGAACGCCCGGATCACGTGGTTGGCGCTGC
>JAOPVM010000123.1 GCA_025966215.1 Klenkia sp. | reverse complement strand
GAGGACGCCGCGGCGGCCGAGGCGCTGTGGACCGCGGTGGTCCGCCGGGTGCCGGCACCGCTGGACGTCGCCCCGGCCACCCTGCTCGCCGTCACGGCGTGGTGCCGCGGCGACGGCACCACCGCGGCCATCGCGCTGGACCGGGCCCTGGAGAGCCAGCCGGGCAACCCGTTGGCGCTGGTGCTCCGGTCGGCGTTGTCCGCGGCGCTGCCGCCGGACGACCTCCGCGGTCTCCTCGGGCTCGCCGCGGACAGCGCCCCGATCACAGCAGCCCGGGGCGCTCCCAGTCCCGACCCAGGACGTGCTCGGCCAGGAAGGCCAGCACCGTCTCGTACCAGACCACTGCGTTCCCGGGGGTGAGCACCCAGTGGTTCTCGTCGGGGAAGTAGAGGAACTTCGAGGGCACCCCGCGCTTCTGCAGGTCGTACCAGAGCCGCAGGCCCTCACCGATGGGCACCCGGTAGTCCTTGTCGCCGTGGATCACCAGCATCGGCGTGGTGATCGCGTCGGCGTACCGGTGCGGGGAGTTCGCCTCGTAGCGGGCCGGCTCGGTGAGCGGGTCGCCGAACTCCTTCTCCCAGTAGTAGGAGGCGTCGGTGGCCCCGATGAACCCGTCCAGGTGCCACAGACTGGCGTGGGTGACGATCGCGTCGAACCGGTCGGTCTGGGTGGCCACCCAGTTGGCCATGTAGCCACCGAAGGAGCCCCCCATCGCGGCCGTCCGGGTGCCGTCGACCTCGGGCAGCTCCACGGCGGCGTCCACCGCGGTCATCAGGTCGGTGTAGGGCGCAGCACCCCAGCTGCCCCAGCCACGGCGGACGAAGTCCTGGCCGAAGCCCTGGGAGAGCGCCGGGTTGGGCAGCAGCACCGCGTATCCCTGCGCAGCCAGCACCCACGGCGTCCATCGCCACGACCAGCTGTTCCAGCTCATCAGCGGCCCGCCGTGGATCCACAGCACCAGCGGGGCGGGGTGGTCGGCGCTCGCGCCCTCGGGCAGCACCAGCCACGACTGGACCGCTGCACCGTCGGCCGCGGTGGCCCGCAGCTCGCGGAGGGTGCCGGGGAACGAGGCGATCGTGCCCGGGTTGGGCAGCGGGTCGGGCTGCTGGTCGGTCGCGGTCGGGTCCAGGCGCACGGGCACCGGCGGGGAGTCGTAGGCCGAGCGCAGTGCGTAGAGCGCCGACCCGTCCCGGGCCACCTGCAGGTCGCTGTACGCGCCGTCCCGGGTCAGCCGCACCGGGGCGGCGCCCTCGACCACGCGGAACAGCGCGTGCCGGCCGTCCTCGTCGGCGAGGAAGTAGACGGCCTCGCCGGCGGCATCGAACCGGGGCGCCGACGGCCACCGGTCGAAGCCCGCGGTCAGGTCCGTGGTGGCCCCGGAGGCCACGTCGACGAGCAGCAACGTGTAGTCCGGCGGCTCCTCCTGGGTGGTGACGCTCACCCGGACGGCGACCACCCGGGTGGAGTCCGGCGACCAGGACGCCCCGGAGACGTCGGCGGCCGGGTCGTCGACCAGCACCCGGGTCGCCCCCGACGTGGTGTCGGTGACCACGAGCCGGTCGCGCCAGGAGGCGCCACCGTCGGGCACCTGCTCGCTGCGGGCCACCCAGCGGCCGTCGGGGGAGACGGCGACGTCGCTGCCGGCCCCGTTCGGCGGCCCGGCGTCGGGGGTGAGGTCGCGCCAGGCGGGTGCCCCGGCGCCCTCGGCCGGCAGCGCGTCCAGGAAGAACACGTGCGGCACGGTCGGTCCCAGGTCGTGGTCCCAGTACCGCACCGGGTGGGCCTCGTGCAGGATCGCCGACACCCCGGCGTCCTTCCGGGCCGACCGGCGGGCGTCGTCGGCCTCGGCGTCCGCGGTGCCCGGGGTCGTGGAGGCGACCACGACGAGGGCGCCGGAGTCGGCGGCCACGTCCACGCCGGAGATGCCGTTCGTGCGGCCCAGCACCAGTCGGGCCTCGCCGCCCTCGGCGGGCAGACTCCACAAGGCCGGCTTCGGGTCCCCGGTGTCCTTGCCGGCGTCCGGGTCGGGGCGGGCCGAGGTGAAGAGCAGCGCACCGTCCGGGGCGAACAGCGGCGCCGACTCGCCGGGGCTGCTCCGGGTCAGCCGCCGGGCATCGGCGGCACCGGTCGGGTCGAGCTCCCACAGCGCCGACTGCCAGGTCTTCCGGTCGGCCGCCAGCGTCGCGACCGAGGTCACCAACCGGGAGCCGTCCGGCGACAGTGCCAACCCGCCCAGCCGGGGCAGCGCGACGAAGTCGGCCAGCCGGTGGAAGGGGGTGGGTGCGGGCTCCTGGTGGTCAGCCGTCTGGTCGCTCATGTCGACCAGCTTAGTGACCTGGTCGTGAGCCCGGCGAAGGAAACCGGCGGGTCCGCCCGGGCCCGGGACTCAGCCGGCCGCGACCGGCTCGTCGACCTCGGCAACGCTGACGAACACGTGCTGGGCGACGCCGGGGGCCAACACCTCGCCGTCGATGGCCACCTGGCCGTTGACCAACGAGGCCCGCACGGTGCTGCCCGGGCGCACGCCCTGGTCGGCCAGGGAGCGCAGCAGGTCGGCGTCCTCCTGCAGCTGCTCGGAGATCCGCCGCACCACGACGGGTGCGCCCTCGGGGGTGGCCGAGGTGGACAGCAGCGTGAGGCTGTCCTGCGAGGGCGTCGCCGAACCACCCAGGGCGTCCAGGCCGGGGATCGGGTTGCCGAACGGGGACACGTGCGGGTTGCCCAGCAGCGTCAGCAGCTTGCGCTCCACCGCCTCGCTCATCACGTGCTCCCAGCGGCACGCCTCCTCGTGGACGTCGGCGTAGTCCAGCCCGATGACGTCGACGAGCAGGCACTCGGCCAGGCGGTGCTTGCGCATCACCGCGGTGGCCAGCGCGCGGCCTTCCGGGGACAGCTGCAGGTGCCGGTCGCCCTCGACGGTGAGCAGGCCGTCGCGCTCCATCCGGGCCACCGTCTGGCTCACCGTGGGGCCGCTCTGGTGCAGGCGCTCGGCGATCCGGGCGCGCAGGGGGGTGATCCCCTCCTCCTCGAGCTCGAAGACGGTGCGGAGGTACATCTCGGTGGTGTCGATGAGGTCGTTCACAGCAGGCTCCTCCGTCGGGGTCTCCCCCGACTCTACGGGGGTGCCGCCACCCCCGGGCCCCCCGCGAGACGGCGCGCGACCCCCCTGACCCCGGTAGCGTCCACGCGGTGATGAGGCGATGAGGCCGACCGCTCGGAACGACCGTGAGTGACGCCGTCTCGGTGGTGTGGGACGACGCGCTGCTGGGCTACACGATGGTTGGGGACCACCCCATGCACCCGGTCCGGCTGGACCTCACGATGCGGCTGGCCGAGCAGCTCGGGGTGCTCGCCAACGACCGCATCACCGTGGTGCAGCCCGAGACCGCCGGGCGGGACCTGCTCACCCTGGTCCACGACGAGGGGTACCTGGACGCCGTCGCGAAGGCGCCGCTGGACCCGCAGGGCGCCGGGCACGGGCTGGACACCGACGACAACCCGGTCTTCGAGGGGATGTACGAGTCCTCGGCCTTGATCGCGGGCGGGTCGGTCACCGCGGCCCGGCTGGTGCACGAGGGCAGGGCCCAGCACGCGGCCAACATCGCCGGCGGGCTGCACCACGCCATGCGCGACCGGGCGGCCGGGTTCTGCGTCTTCAACGACGCCGCGATCGCGATCGCCTGGCTTCTCGGTCAGGGCTACGAGCGGATCGCCTACGTCGACCTCGACGTGCACCACGGCGACGGCGTGCAGGCCGCCTTCTACGACGACCCGCGGGTGCTCACGGTGAGCATCCACCAGACCCCGCTCACGCTCTGGCCGGGCACCGGGTTCCCCGAGGAGACCGGTTCGGACAAGGCCCCGGGCACGGCGGTCAACCTCGGCCTCCCCAACGGCACCGACGACTCGGGCTGGCTGCGTGCCTTCCACGCCGTCGTCCCCAGCGTCATCCGGGCCTTCGCGCCGCAGATCGTGGTCACCCAGTGCGGCTGCGACGCCCACCACGAGGACCCGATGGCCGACCTCGGGCTCACCGTGGACGGCCAGCGCGCCTCCTACCGGGCGATGCACGACCTGGTGCACGAGGTGTGCGACGGGAAGTGGATCGCCCTCGGCGGCGGCGGGTACGGGTTGGTGCGGTGCGTGC
>JAOPVM010000120.1 GCA_025966215.1 Klenkia sp. | reverse complement strand
AGGACACCTAACTCGCCTCGACCATCCTGGTCACCGAGCTGCTGCGCAAGGCGCAGGAGATCGCGGCGCCGAGCTTCGAGTTCTTCACGCTCTACGGCGTCGCCGCCGTCTACTACTGGGTGGTGTGCCTCGTGCTGTCCTTCGGTCAGACCCGGCTGGAGACCCGGTTGTCACGGCACGTGGCCGTATGACCGCGCCCCTGCTCGAGGCCCGCGGGCTGGTCAAGACCTTCGGCACCAACCGGGTGCTGCGCGGCGTCGACGTGGTGGTGCCGTCAGGGTCGGTCACCTGTCTCATCGGGCCGTCCGGCTCGGGCAAGACGACGGTGCTGCGCAGCCTCAACGGCCTGGAGAGGCCGGAGACCGGGACGGTTCGGATCGGCGACGTGGAGATCGACTGGGCGACCGAACCGGACAGCCGCGCGGTGTCCCGGCTGCGGGGGCAGAGCGGCATGGTCTTCCAGTCGCACAACCTCTTCCCGCACTTCACCGTGCTGGGGAACGTGACCTCCGGGCCGGTGTTCGCGCAGGGCAGGCCGCGCGCCGAGGCACAGGATGAGGCTCGGGCGCTGCTTGCCCGTGTCGGTCTGGCGGACAAGGCGGACGCCTACCCGGTGCAGCTGTCGGGTGGGCAGCAGCAGCGCGTCGGCATCGCCCGCGCACTGGCCACCCGGCCGCAGGTGGTGCTGTTCGACGAGCCGACCAGTGCCCTGGACCCCGAGCTGGTCGGCGAGGTGCTGCGGGTGATGCAGTCGCTGGCCGCCGAGGGCTGGACGATGGTCGTGGTGACCCACGAGATGCGGTTCGCCCGGCAGGTGGCCGACCAGGTGCTGTTCCTGGACGGCGGCGTGGTGGTCGAGCAGGGACCGCCGTCGCAGGTGCTCGTCGAGCCGCGCGAGCAGCGCACCCAGCAGTTCCTGCAGCGCCTGCTCGACCCGCTGTAGCGGCTGGGGTCAGCGGCTGGGGTCCAGGCTCAGCTTCCCCGTGGTGCGGCGGGACAGGATGTCCTGGTGCGCCTCGCGGACGGCGGTCAGCGGGTAGCGGCCGCCGCTGATCGGCGTGAGGTCACCGACGGCGACCATCGGCAGCAGCTCGCCCATGGCGACGTCGAGCATCTCCGGGGCGGCCATGCAGTGCGCCAGCCAGAACCCGATGACCGCCCGGGACTTCTGCATCAGCGCGGGCGCCTGCACCGGCGACGGGGGAGTGCGGGCCGCCATGCCGTAGGCCACGAGCCGGCCGAACGGGGCCAGTGCGGACAGCGCGCCGTCGAACACCGGCCCACCGGTCATCTCCAGCACGACGTCGACGGGCTTGCCGCCGTTGGCCTCCCGCAGAGCGGCGGTGAAGGCCTTCGGGTCGCCCTCGGCCAGGGCCGGGTCGACGGTGGCGTCGGCGCCCAGGGTCTGGGTGAGCGCGCGCTTCTCCGCACTCGACGCGGTGGCGATGACCCGCCCGGCGCCCCAGCGCTTGGCCAGCTGCACCGCCAGCGAGCCGACCCCGCCGGCGCCGGCGATGACGACGACGGTCTCGCCCGCGGCCAGGTGGGCGCAGGTGCGCAGCAGGTGCCAGGCGGTGGTGCCCTGCAGGACGACGGCGAGGGCCTGCTCGTCGGTGACACCGTCCGGCACCGCCCAGGACAGCCGGTCGACCGCGGCGACGCGCTCGGCGTAGCCGCCGCCGTCCAGCAGCCCGACCACCCGCTGGCCGCCACCGACGGGGGTGCCGACGAACTCCGCGCCGGGCACCAGCGGCAGCGTCTGGGCCGCCAGGTAGGAGTTCTCCACCTGGTGGGTGTCGGCGTAGTTCACCCCCGCCGCGGTCACCTCGTGCAGGGTCTGGCCGGCCCCGGGGGTGGGATCGGGGAGGTCGACGACGTCGAGGACCTCGGGGCCGCCGAAGCGGGTGATCTGGACAGCACGCATGTCGGCGAGGCTAGGACAGCCCGCCCCGCATGGGCACCGAGGACCTGCTGGGAGGATCCGCGGCCTCGGCGGTGTCGCCGAGCTGGCGCCGCAGCCGGGCAGCGACGCCCCCGAGGTCGCCTGCGGCGACCACTTCTCCTCCTGGTCGCCCGACGGGCGGGTGCCCGAACGGGGTCGGCCCCACGCCACGATCCACACGAAGGACCCCCCGGGCGACCCGAGCTCCCAGCTCGACCGGCCGGGACGGTTCCGGGTCGACGTCCGGGTCGCCACGGCGGTGGCCATCGGGCTGGTGGAGCAGGTGCCGGACGACGCGGACCCCGCCGAGGCCGACCGGGTGCCCCCGCACCCGGTGCACGCGGCCCAGTCGTGGGTCGCGGTGGTCGGCCCTGGCCCCCGGACGGCGGCGACCCGCTCCGGCTGCTGGAGGCCGCGTATGCGCGGAGAGTGGCGACGGCGACCCCGGGCACGGTCGTGGCGACCGGGTCCGCCGCGCGGTGACCGGGTCCGCCCCGCCCACCGAGCGCCGATGCTGGGTCGTCCGGCCGCGGGGGCCGGACCACACCCGGTCGCAGGCATCACCGACCTCGCTGCGCAGGGGAGCACCGGGCTGGAAGACCTGGGCGCATCGCACCGGCGGCTGGACGACGGTGCTGACCGGCCCGAACCCCTTCCGTCGATGGATCCAGGTCCTCGGCTCGCCGTGTTCGTCCAGCAGGCCGTCGGTGCCGCGGCAGCGCCCAGCTCGTCGACGCCGCGGCGGTCGGCCTGGGCCACCGGACCGAGTGAGGCGCGGCGGTCCGCCGACGGTGTCCACCCGGTAGCATCGGCGGTGACGTCAGGCCCCGGGCCGGCGCCGCTCGTCCCACGACCCCCCTCCCCGTGCACCACGGGAGTCCGGGCCCCAGCGCATCGTCGGGGGCCCGCTCCGCCCACGGGTGGCCGTTCCGTCGTGGTGGTCGCCCCCAGACGTCGGGGGAGCCGGACGCAGCGTGTGCCGCGGGCGCCCGTCGTCCGGCCGCGGGGCGGTGCGTCTCGACGCACGGCAGCACCGGGCCGGGGGCTTTCCGGAGGAGGAGTGAGTGGCTCGAGCAGGACAGCGTTCCCACGGGGGTCGCAGCTCCACGAAGGAGCAGCGGCGCACCCGGGGCCCCGAGGACGTCATCGCGGTGCTCGCCCGTGCCGTGCGCGACGTCGAGGGCGCCGCGCAGAAGGGCCGGGTCACCCCGGCCGTGCGCACCAAGTTCCAGGCCGTCGCGCTGCTGGTCCGTGAGCAGCACGCCAAGGTGAAGGCCGAGACCGAGGGCAGCGCCGCGCACCGCGCCGAGCAGCTCAAGCGCCTCGACGGCATCGGCACGATCCTGGCCAAGACCGCCGTCCGCGACCCCTCGCTGCTGGCCCTGCTCGCCGACGAGGCCGTCGTGTCCGGCGCCGCCCGCGCCCTGGCCCGGGACATGCTGCGGGTCGGTGGCATCGAGCCGTTGGAGGAGGAGGCCCCCGTCGCGGCCCCGGTCGCCGCCGCGGCGACACCCGCCCCCAACGAGCGCCGCGTCGTCCCCCAGTCGGTGGTCTCCCGCCAGCTGGCCAACCCGTTCCTGGCGCCGGACTTCTCCGCCGTCCGGCCCGCCCAGACCGCGCCCCGCCGGCTCGGCGGCTGGGAGCTCATCGGCCCGCTGTTGCGCTCCTTCGAGCGCGCCGGCGGCGGTGGCCCGGCCGTGATGGAGCTGCCGGACGCCACCTGGATCCGCCCGCCCGCGGGCCTGGAGCTCATGCCGCACCAGGTCCAGCTGGTCGCCTCGGCCGCCGCCGGGCACCGCACCTACCTGCTCGCCGACGAGCCCGGCCTGGGCAAGACCGCCCAGGCGCTGATGGCCGCCGAGGCCGCCAACGCCTACCCGCTGCTGGTCGTCGTCCCCAACGTGGTCAAGACGAACTGGGCCCGCGAGGCCGCCCGCTGGGTGCCCCAGCGGGCCACCACGGTCATCCACGGCGACGGCGAGACCATCGACGGGTTCGCCGACGTGGTGATCGTCAACTACGAGGTGCTCGACCGGCACGTCGGCTGGATCGCGGACTTCGGGTTCCGCGGGATGGTCGTCGACGAGGCGCACTTCATCAAGAACAAGACCTCCCAGCGTTCGCAGAACGTGCTCAGCCTGTCCGCCAAGATCCAGTCGCGCGGGCCCAAGCCGCTGCTCATGGCGCTCACCGGCACCCCGCTGATCAACGACATCGAGGACTTCCGGGCGATCTGGCAGTTCCTCGGCTGGATCGACGAGTCCAAGCCGCTCGGTGAGCTGATGGACTCCCTCGACGACATCGGTCTCACCCCCGCCGACCCCGGCTTCTACCCCGAGGCGCGGCGGTGCGTGATCGACCTGGGCATCGTCCGGCGCCGCAAGGTCGACGTCGCCGCCGACATCCCGGCCCGTCGGATCGCCGACCTGCCCGTCGAGCTCGACGGCGCGGCCGGGCGCTCGATCCGGGCCGCGGAGAAGGTGCTGGCCCGCCGGATGGTCAACCGCTACGAGTCGGCGCTGGCCGCCCGCGGCTCGGCCACCGAGGTCGAGGGCATCGACCACGAGCTGGTGCGCAAGGTGGCCGGCTGGGAGCAGAAGGACACCAGCACCGGCGAGTCCGGGGAGAACGTGTTCTCGATGATGCGCCGGATCGGTGAGGCCAAGGCCGGGCTGGCCGCCGACTACGCCGCCCAGCTGGCCCGCAGCGCCGGCAAGGTCGTCTTCTTCGCCAAGCACGTGGCCGTGATGGACGCCGCCGAGCAGACCTTCGCCGAGCTGGGGCTGAAGTACTCCTCCATCCGCGGCGAGCAGACCTCGACCACCCGGCAGAAGCAGATCGACGCCTTCGTCAACGACCCCGAGGTCACCATCGCGGTCTGCTCGCTGACCGCGGCCGGGGTGGGCATCAACCTGCAGGTCGCGTCCAACATCGTGCTGGCCGAGCTGTCCTGGACCGACGCCGAGCAGACCCAGGCGATCGACCGCAGCCACCGGATCGGGCAGACCGAGCCGGTGACGGCGTGGCGGATCATCGCCGCGCAGACCCTGGACGCCCGGATCGCCGAGCTGATCGACGGCAAGGCCGGGCTCGCCGCCCGCGCCCTGGACGGCTCCGACGAGGAGGTCGGGTCCTCCGTCGACGTCCAGCTCGAGGCCCTGGTCGCGCTGCTCACCGCAGCGCTGGAGGCCCGGCCGGTGGTCTCGGCGCCGGTGTCGTTCTCCGCCTCCTGATCTGATCCGCCGCGCCGGGCAGGGGTTGTGGCCCCGGTCACCCGACCGGTAGCTTCTGAGCCGTTCAGCGAGCATGCTGCTCGAAATATGAACTCAGGAGCCGGCATGGCAGGTCAGTCCTTCGCGTCCTCGGCGGACCTCGGGGTCAAGGAGCAGACCCTCGAGGTGCTCGCCGACGGCGTCTACGCCCTCACCGCCGAGGGCGACCCGAACCTGGGCGCCATCGAGGGCGAGGACTTCCTCGTCTGCTTCGAGGCCCTGGCCACCCCGGTCGCCGCCCGGCGCTGGCTGTCCCGGCTGCGCGAGCACACCGACAAGCCGGTGCGCTACCTGGTGCTCAGCCACTACCACGCCGTCCGGGTGCTCGGCGCGAGCGCGTTCGACGCCGAGGTCATCGTCAGCAGCGAGCAGACCAGGGGCCTGATCGCCGAGCGCGGCCAGCAGGACTGGGAGTCCGAGTTCGGCCGGATGCCGCGGCTGTTCGAGGAGCCCGAGTCCATCCCGGGTCTCACCTGGCCCACCATGACCTTCCGCGACAGGCTGACGATCGAGCTCGGTGGTGACCGCGGCGAGCTGGTCCTCGAGCACGTGGGCCGCGGGCACACCGAGGGCGACATCGTCGCCTGGCTGCCCGCGCACGAGATCCTCTTCGCCGGTGACCTGGTGGAGTCCCAGGCCGCGCTCTACACCGGCGACGCGTTCCACTTCGACTGGGCCGCCGGCACCCTGGACCGGGTCAGGGCCTACGGCGCCCAGCAGCTGATCGGTGGCCGCGGTGCCATCGCCCGCGGCCGCGACGAGGTCGACGCCGCCGTCGAGCAGACCCGCGCCTTCCTCACCACGATGCACGACACCGTGGGCACCGCGCACCGCGCCGGCGGCACGCTCAAGGAGGCCTTCGACGCCACCCACGCCGCACTCGCCCCCACGTTCGGGCACTGGCCGATCTTCGAGCACTGCCTCCCCTTCGACGTCTCCCGGCTCTGGGACGAGCTCTCCGGCGTCGAGCGCCCGGTGATCTGGACGGCCGAGCGGGACCGGGCGGTCTGGGCCGAGCTGCAGTCGTGACCGCCCCCGTGCTGGACCCCGTGCTCGTGGTCGGCGCGGGACCCGTCGGTCAGACCACCGCCCTGCTGCTGGCCCGCTGGGGGCTGCCGGTCGTCGTCCTGGACGCCCGCCCGGCGCGTGACCTGGTCGGCTCCAAGGCGATCTGCCAACAGCGCGACGTGCTCGACGTCTGGGAGTCCGTGGGCGTGGGCGCCGAGGTCGCCCGCCGCGGGGTCACCTGGACCACCGCCCGCACCTTCCACCGCGACCACGAGGTGTTCAGCTTCGACTTCGTCGACCGCGGGCGGTCGCCGTTCCCGCCGTTCGTCAACGTCAGTCAGTGCCTCACCGAGGAACTGCTGGACGACGTGATCGCGGGGCAGCCGCTGATCGAGGTGCGCTGGGGGTGCGCGGTCGGGGGCATCGACCAGGACGAGGACGGCGTCACCCTGCGCTGCGCCGACGGCGGCGAGCACCGGGGGAGCCACGCGGTGGTCTGCGCCGGGTCCCGGGCCGACGTGCTGCGCCGGGAGCTGGGCCTGACCTTCGACGGCCGGACCTTCGGCGACCAGTTCCTGATCTGCGACATCCGCACCGACCTGCCCGGCTGGGACACCGAGCGGCGCTTCTACTTCGACCCGGAGTGGAACCCCGGCCGCCAGGTGCTCATCCACCCCTGCCCGGATTCGGTGTTCCGGATCGACTGGCAGGTGCCGCCGGACTTCGACCTGGCCGTCGAGGAGGCATCCGGCGGGCTGGACGCCAAGATCCGCCAGGTGGTCGGCGACCGCGGCTACGAGGTGGTCTGGAAGTCGGTCTACCGCTTCCACTCCCGGGTGGTCGACCGGATGCGGGCGGGCCGGGTGCTGGTCGCCGGCGACGCCGCGCACCTGGTGTCGCCGTTCGGCGCCCGGGGGCTGAACTCCGGGGTGCTGGACGCCGAGAACGCCGCCTGGAAGCTGGCCTGGGTGCGCCGCGGCTGGGCCGGCGACGAGCTGCTGGACAGCTACCACCACGAGCGGCACGCCGCGGCCGTGGAGAACCTCGACGTCACCGGCGCCACCATGCGCTTCCTGGTGCCGGCCACCCCCGAGGAGGCCGCGCACCGGGTCGACGTCCTCGAACGGGCCACCACCGACCCCGCGGCGCGGGCCCAGGTCGACTCCGGCCGGCTGGCCGAGCCGTTCTGGTACGTCGACTCCCCGCTGACCACGCCCGATCCCCGTCGTCCCTTCGCCGGCCGGCCGCCCCGGGGTGAGGCCCCCGAGCCCGCGCCCGGCGTCCTCGCCCCGGACTGCCCGGTCACCGTGGCCGGCCGACCCGACCTGACCCGGTTGCGCCAGCTCGCCCGCGAGGGCGTGACCGTGCTGCTGGGCCGGGACGTCGAACCGGTCGACGTCTCCGACGACGGCACCCAGGTGCACCGGATCGACGACCTGGACCCCACCGGCCTGCTCGCCGGCGCGCTCGGCGCCTGCCCCGACGAGGTGTGGGTGCTGCGTCCCGACGCCCACGTCGCCGCCGTGCTCACCGACGTCGCCGCCGTCCCCGCAGCCCTCGACCGCGCCACCGCCCGCATCACGGAGACGATCTGACATGGCCTTCTACCGGCAGGTGGGCAGCGTCCCGCCCAAGCGGCACACCCAGCACCGCCGGCCCGACGGCGGGCTGTACAGCGAGGAGCTGATGGGGGAGGAGGGCTTCTCCTCCGACTCCTCGCTGCTCTACCACCGGGGCATACCCAGCTCGCTGGTCGACGCCCGGCCCTGGGAGCTGCCCGACCAGTCGCTGGTCGCCAACACCCCGCTGGTGCCGCGGCACCTGAAGCTGCACGACCTGTTCACCCACGCCGACCGCGACCCGGTGCTGGGCCGCCGGCTGGTGCTGGGCAACGCCGACGTCCGCATCTCCTACGCGGTGTCCTCGCAGACCAGCCCGTACTACCGCAACGCCGTGGGCGACGAGTGCGTCTACGTCGAGCGGGGGACCGCGCGGGTGGAGACCGTGTTCGGCGCGCTGGAGGTCGGGCCCGGCGACTACGTGGTGATCCCGCGGGCCACCACCCACCGCTGGGTGCCCGACGGCGAACTGCGCACCTACGCCGTCGAGGCGAACAGCCACATCGGCCCGCCCGAGCGGTACCTGTCGACGTACGGCCAGCTGCTGGAGCACGCGCCCTACTGTGAGCGCGACCTGCGCGGCCCCACCGAGGTGCTCGTCGAGGACGGCACCGACGTCGAGGTCTACGTCAAGCACCGCGGCGACGGCCCCGGCGGGCTGGCCGGCACGGTGCACGTGACCCCCGAGCACCCCTTCGACGTGGTCGGCTGGGACGGCTGCCTCTACCCCTACGCGTTCAACGTCAGCGACTTCGAGCCGATCACCGGCCGGGTGCACCAGCCCCCGCCGGTGCACCAGGTGTTCCAGGCGCGGAACGTCGTGATCTGCAACATCGTGCCGCGCAAGGTCGACTACCACCCGCTCGCCGTCCCGGTGCCCTACTACCACTCCAACGTGGACAGCGACGAGGTCATGTTCTACGTCGACGGCGACTACGAGGCCCGCAAGGGCTCGGGCATCGGCAGGGGCTCGGTGTCGCTGCACCCGGGTGGGCACAGCCACGGCCCGCAGCCCGGCGCCGTCGAGGGCTCCCTGGGGGCGGAGTCCTTCGACGAGCTCGCGGTCATGGTCGACACGTTCCGGCCGCTGGGCCTGGGCGAGGCCGGCCGGGCCTCCGACGACGGGGAGTACGCCTGGTCCTGGTCGGGCCGGGGCCCCGCCGCATGAGCCGGGACACCCACACGCTGCCCTTCGGCGTCTTCTCGCAGACCCCGGACGGCGAACGGCGGGTCGGAGTCCGGGTCGAGGACGCCGTGCTGGACGTCGGCCGCCTGGACCTGCCGCACGCCGCGGACTTCGCCACGCCGTCGCTCAACGCGTTCCTGGCCCGCGGCCGGGCGCACTGGGACGACGTCCGGGCGCGGCTGCAGCAGCTGCTGGCCACCGACGCCGCCGACGCGCACCTGCTCCCGGCCGACGGGCTCACCCTGCACCTGCCGGTCGAGGTCGCCGACTACGTCGACTTCTACAGCTCGCGGCACCACGCGGAGAACATCGGGCGGGTGTTCCGGCCGGACACCCCGCCGCTCACCCCCAACTGGACGCACCTGCCGATCGGCTACCACGGCCGGGCCGGCACGGTCGCCGTCTCGGGCACGCCCGTCGTCCGGCCCTCGGGGCAGCGCAAGGCACCCACGGACGAGACCCCCACGTTCGGGCCGTCGCGCCGACTCGACATCGAGGCCGAGGTCGGCTTCGTCGTCGGCACGCCGTCGGCCCTGGGCACCCCGGTGCCGCTGGCCGACCTGGCCGAGCACGTCTTCGGGGTCTGCCTGGTCAACGACTGGTCCAGCCGCGACCTGCAGGCATGGGAGTACGTGCCGCTGGGCCCGTTCCTCGGCAAGTCCTTCCTGACCAGCATCTCGCCGTGGATCGTCCCGCTGGCCGCACTGGCCCACGCCCGGGTGCCGGCACCGGCCCGGGAGACCCCGGTGCTGCCCTACCTCGACGACGCCGAGCACCCCTGGGGTCTGGACCTGGAGCTGGTCGTCACGCTCAACGGGGAGGAGGTCAGCCGCCCGCCGTTCGCCCGGATGTACTGGACCCCGGCCCAGCAGCTGGCCCACCTCACCGTCAACGGAGCCAGCCTGCGCACCGGCGACCTGTTCGCCTCCGGCACCGTCTCGGGCCCGGAGCGTCACCAGCGCGGCTCGTTCATCGAGCTGTCCTGGGGCGGCGCCGAACCGCTGACGCTGGCGGACGGGTCGACCCGGTCGTTCCTCGAGGACGGCGACACCGTGACCATCGCCGCGACCGCCCCCGGCCCGGCCGGCACCCGCATCTCCTTCGGGGAGGTCACCGGCACCGTCCACCCTGCCCGCTGACCCCGGCATCCCCACACCGACACGACGGACTCCCCGTGCCCACCAGCACCGCGGCGCGGCCCGCCGGCCGCCACCAGAACCCCCGGGAGGCGCGCACGGTCCTCGCCGGCACCACCATCGAGTGGTAGGCCTCCTTCAGCCACGGCCCGGCGGCGGCCCTCGTCCTGGCCCCGCTGTTCCAGGCCCCGGTCAGCGAGGACGACGAGGCGTCCCGCTCGGGCTGGTCCTGCCCGGGCGGCTCAGGTCAGGTCGACGCCCAGGTGCTCGGCCAGCACCCGGACGACGAGGTCGTGGTCGGCGCGCTGCGGCAGCCCGGACACCGCGATCGTGCCCACGCACCCGGTCCCGCGCACCAGCACCGGGAACGCCCCGCCGTGCGCGGCGAACCGGTCGGGGTCCAGCCGGGCGCCGGCCTCGAAGCTGGTCCCCGCAGCCCGGAACTGCTCGCCGATCAGCAGCGAGGAGTGCCCGAACCGGTCGACGACGGCGCACTTGCGGTCCAGCCAGGCGTCGTTGTCGGCCGAGGCGCCGGGCAGCGCGGCGTGGAAGAGCCGCTGGCCGTTGCGGCGCACCGAGACCGCCACCGGCAGCTCCAGGCCCAGCGCCGTCGCCCGCAGGGTGGAGCCGACGGTCCAGGCGGTGGACTCGTCGAAGCCGTCGAACACCAGGCGGTGCTCCTGCTCGCGCAGCAGGTCCAGGAAGGTGGTGGGAGCGGTCATCGCTGCAGTCTGCCGGGTGCCGCTGCGGCGCTGGGTGGGCCATGATCACGCCGTGGACGTGAAGCTGGAGCTCGTGCCGGTCCCGGTGTCCGACGTCGACCGGGCGCTGGCGTTCTACCGGGACGCCCTGGGCTGGCAGGTCGATGTCGACGTCACCCCCGCCGAGGGCATCCGGATCGTCCAGGTCACGCCCCCCGGGTCGGGGTGCTCGATCGGGTTCGGCACCGGACTGCCGCTCTACCGGGGGAGCCCGGTCCGCGGCGTGCACCTCGTCGTGGCCGACGCGCACGCCGCCCGGGCCGAGCTGGTCGGGCGCGGCGTGGCCGTCGACGAGGTCACCGATGTGGGCGGTGGGGTGCTGATGGCCTCCCTCGCCGACCCCGACGGGAACGGCTTCGTGCTGCAGGAGATGCCCTGGCGGAGCGGCGACGCGTTCTGAGCCGTGTGATGCTCACCCCCAGTAGTCCCCGTCGTGCAGCGTTGCGTGACCACCGGAGGAACACCTGATGACCGACACCGAGCCGGTACCGGTGTTCTTCCTGTCCGACAGCACCGGCATCAGCGCCGAGACGATGGGCAACGCGCTGCTCATCCAGTTCCCCGACGTGCACTTCGAGCGCACGCTGATCCCGTTCATCGGCTCGGTGGAGCAGGCCCGCGAGGTGGTCGCCCAGCTCGACGCCGCGATGGACGGTCCGGTCACCCCGCTGGTGTTCACCACCGCCGCGGTCGACGAGGTGCGCGAGGAGCTGCTGCGCACCAAGGCCCCGATCATCGACTTCTTCGGCATCCACATGGCCCGGGTGGAGGAGCAGCTGGGCTCTCGCGGGCTGCGCGAGGCCCGCCGGCTGCACGGGGTCGGCGACGTCCGGCGCTACAACGACCGGATGGCGGCCATCGAGTTCGCCATCGAGCACGACGACGGACTGGGCTCCCGCGGCCTGGAGCGGGCCGACGTGGTGCTGCTGGCGCCCTCGCGCTGCGGCAAGACCCCGACGGCGATGTACCTGGCCCTGCAGCACGGGCTCTTCGTGGCCAACTACCCGCTGGTCGACGAGGACCTGGAGACCACCGACCTGCCCCGGCCGGTCGAGGACCTGGCCGAGCGCTGCTTCGGCCTGACCACCACGGTGTCCCGGCTCTCCCGCGTCCGGCAGGAACGTCGTCCGGACTCCACGTACGCCAGCGAGGAGCAGTGCCGCTGGGAGCTCCGCCGCGCCGTGGACATGTACGACACCCACCACCTGCCCACCGTCGACACCTCCGCGGCCTCGGTCGAGGAGATCGCCGCCGTCGTCATCCAGACCCTTGCCCGGCAGCGACGTCGCGCCGGGACCGCTCCCCGTCGTGGAAGGACCACCAGCCCATGAGCACCGACACCACCACCGGCGAGACCGTCCCCGCCGTGCCCGACGACGCCGACAACGTGCGCTGGTTCGCCGACCTGGGGCTGGCCGACCTCGAGGTCGTCGGCGGCAAGAACGCCTCGCTCGGGGAGATGATCAGCAACCTCGCCGACGCCGGGGTGAGCGTGCCCGACGGCTTCGCCACCACTGCCGCGGCCTACCAGCGCTTCCTGGGCGACACCGGGCTGGCCGACCGGATCAACGCCCAGCTGCGCGAGCTGGACACCGACGACGTCCGGGCGCTGTCGGCGGCGGGCAAGCAGATCCGGCAGGCCGTGGTGGACCAGCCGTTCCCGCCGGCCCTGGAGGCCGACATCCGGACCGCCTACGAGACGCTGGTCGGGGACGACGCCGAGGCCTCCTTCGCGGTGCGCTCCAGCGCGACCGCCGAGGACCTGCCCGACGCCTCCTTCGCCGGCCAGCAGGAGACCTTCCTCAACGTGCGCGGCATCGACGCGGTGCTGCAGGCCGTCCGCGAGGTGTACGCCTCCCTCTACAACGACCGGGCGATCGCCTACCGGGTGCACCACGGGTTCGCCCACGCCGACGTGTCGCTGTCGGCCGGCGTGCAGCGGATGGTGCGTTCGGACGTCGGGGCCTCCGGGGTGCTGTTCACCATGGACACCGAGTCCGGTTTCCGGGACGCCGTGTTCGTGACCTCGGCCTACGGGCTGGGCGAGGGCGTGGTGCAGGGCGCGGTCAACCCCGACGAGTTCTACGTCTACAAGCCCGCGCTGGCCGCCGGCCGGCCGGCGATCCTCAAGCGCGGGGTCGGGGACAAGGCCACCAAGATGGTCTACACCGAGCACGCCGAGGTGGGCCGGACGACGGAGTTCGTCGAGGTCGCCCCCGCCGACCGCCGGCTGCTGTCGCTCACCGACGACGAGGTGCTCACCCTCGCCCGGCAGGCGGTCAAGATCGAGGAGCACTACGGCCGCCCGATGGACATCGAGTGGGGCAAGGACGGCGTCACCGGGGAGATCCTGATCCTGCAGGCCCGCCCGGAGACGGTGCAGTCGCGCACCGGCAGCACCACCGAGCGCTACCGGATGACCGGCACCGGGACGGCGGTCGTGGAGGGCCGGGCGATCGGGCAGAAGATCGGCGCCGGCGCGGTGCGGGTGCTCTCCGACATCGACCAGATGGACGGCTTCACCGCCGGCGACGTGCTGGTCGCCGACATGACCGACCCCGACTGGGAGCCGATCATGAAGCGGGCCTCGGCGATCGTCACCAACCGGGGCGGGCGCACCTGCCACGCCGCGATCATCGCCCGCGAGCTGGGCATCCCCGCCGTCGTCGGCACCGGGAACGCCACCCGCGCCCTGTCCGACGGCCAGGAGGTCACCGTCTCCTGCGCCGAGGGCGACACCGGGCTGGTCTACGAGGGCCTGGTCGACTTCGACGTCACCGAGACCAAGCTCGACGAGATGCCCGACATCCCCACCAAGATCATGATGAACGTGGGGACGCCGGAGCAGGCGTTCGCGTTCTCCCGGCTGCCGCACGCGGGGGTGGGCCTGGCCCGGCTGGAGTTCATCATCAACCGGCAGATCGGCATCCACCCGCGCGCCCTGCTGGAGCTGGACACCCTCGACGCGCCGTTGAAGGCCGAGATCGAGGAGAAGATCGTCGCCTACCCCTCGGCCCGGGACTTCTTCGTCCAGCGCGTCGCCGAGGGCATCTCGATGATCGCCGCGGCCTTCGCGCCCGAGCCGGTGATCGTGCGGATGAGCGACTTCAAGAGCAACGAGTACGCCAACCTGCTCGGCGGGGAGGCCTACGAGCCGCACGAGGAGAACCCGATGCTGGGCTACCGCGGCGCCTCGCGGTACCTGTCGGCGGACTTCGCCGAGTGCTTCGCGATGGAGTGCGAGGCGCTGCGCTTCGTACGTGACGAGATGGGCCTGACCAACGTCAAGATCATGATCCCGTTCGTGCGGACCGTGGCCGAGATCGAGGGCGTCATCGAGCTGCTGGCCTCGCACGGACTGCGCCGCGGGGAGAACGACCTGTCGGTGGTGATGATGTGCGAGCTGCCCTCCAACGCACTGCTCGCCGACGCCTTCCTCGACCACGTCGACGGGTTCTCCATCGGCTCCAACGACATGACCCAGCTGGTGCTCGGCCTGGACCGGGACTCCTCGCTGGTCGCGGCCAGCTTCGACGAGCGCAACCCGGCGGTGCTCAAGGTGCTGGAGATGGCCATCTCGGCCTGCCTGGCCCGGGACAAGTACGTCGGCATCTGCGGCCAGGGCCCCAGCGACCACCCCGACCTCGCCGACTGGCTGCTCGAGCAGGGCATCGGCTCGATGTCGCTGAACCCGGACACCGTCGTCGACACCTGGCTGCACCTGGCGAAGACCGCCGCCGCGAAGGCCTGAGGCACGACGGGACCCCCGCAGCCGCCCGGCTGCGGGGGTCCCGTCGTGCCGGGGTCAGAGCTGGGGCTGGCGGTAGGGGTCGTGCTCGGCGAGCAGGCGCTCCAGGCGGGCCTCGTCCAGGCGGGACATCACCGTCGAGCCCTCCTGGGCGTCCCGGACCACCTTGGCCAGGGTGAACGCCGAGGTGACGACGAACAGGCCGGTCATCGCCAGGAAGGCCCGGGCCCAGGCGTCGATGGGCAGGTACAGGATGCCGACCATCAGGCCCACCGTGCTGATCGCGAACGCGAGGGCGGCCTGGGCGAAGAAGGCCGAGGTGTTCTTGTTCTTCATCGGGTTGCTGCCGCTCATGGTCCGCTCCGTCCACCGGTGAGCGCCGGGTGCGCTCGCTGGGTCCACGGTGCCCGCGGCCGGGACACCGGGGGACCGCAGCACCACGGGGGTCCGCTGAGTGGCGCTACTCACTTTCGGGGGTGGTGGCCGCATGCGCACCCGACGAGGGTGGGGGAGCCGGCCCCGGCCGGACCCTGTGCAACGACGCGCGAAGGAGCTCCCCTGTGAAGACCAAGGCCGCGGTGGTCTACGAGACCGGCAAGCCCATCGAGATCGTGGAGCTGGACCTGGACGGCCCGCAGGCCGGTGAGGTGCTCATCCGCTACACCCACGCCGGGCTCTGCCACTCCGACGTGCACATCTCCCACGGCGACCTGGAGGCCCGGCTGCCGATGGTGCTGGGCCACGAGGGCGCCGGGATCATCGAGGAGGTCGGCCCCGGCGTGACCCGGGTGGCCGTCGGCGACCACGTGGTCTGCTCCTTCATCCCCAACTGCGGGGTCTGTCGCTGGTGTGCCACCGGCCAGCAGGCCATCTGCGACATGGGCGCCACCATCCTCGAGGGCTACCTGCCCGGCGAGCGGTTCCCGTTCACCGGCCCCGGCCCGATCAAGGACTACGGCGCGATGTGCATGCTCGGCACGTTCAGCCAGTACGCCACCATCCACCAGAACAGCGTGGTGCGGGTCGAGAACGACCTCCCGCTGGACAAGGCAGTGCTGGTCGGCTGCGGGGTGCCCACCGGCTGGGGGTCGGCGGTCAACGCCGCGGACGTGCAACCCGGGGAGACCGTGATCGTGTCCGGCATCGGCGGCATCGGGATCAACGCCGTGCAGGGCGCCCGCTACGCAGGGGCCAAGAACCTCATCGCCATCGACCCGCTGGAGAACAAGCGGGAGAAGGCCATGGAGCTCGGCGCCACCCACGCCGTGGCGACCGCGGAGGAGGCCGGTGAGCTCGCCCGGCAGATGACCAACGGCAACGGCGCGGACAAGACCATCGTCACCGCCGGTCTGGTCACCGAGGAGATCGTCACCGGCGCGTTCGACGCCACCGGCAAGGGCGGCACCGTCGTCCTGACCGGGCTGAACAAGCTGTCGACCCAGAACGTGAACCTGCCCGGGTCGATCATGACGCTGTTCAAGAAGACCGTGAAGGGCTCGCTGTTCGGCGACTGCAACCCCACGGTGGACATCCCGAAGATCCTCGGGCTCTACCAGAGCGGGGACATCAAGCTGGACGAGATCATCACCCGCACGTACACGCTGGAGCAGGTCAACGAGGGCTACGAGGACCTGCTCAACGGCAAGAACGTGCGCGGTGTGCTGGTGCACGACCACTCGTGAGCCAGCTCTCCACGCTCCCCGGCCCGGACGCCACTGCGTCCGGGCCGGGTGACCCGGTCACCCCGGTCGTCGGCCGGGCCCGCGAGGTCGAGCTCCTCGTGGCCGCGCTGGACTCCGGGGCGCACGTGGTCCTCGAGGGCCCGCCCGGTACCGGCAAGACCACCCTGTTGCGCGCGGTCGCCGAGCAGGCGCACAGCGCGTTCGTCTTCGTCGAGGGCAACGCCGAGCTCACCCCGGCCCGGTTGATCGGCCACTTCGACCCCGCCCAGGTGCTCGAGCACGGCTACGGCCCGGAGACCTTCGTCGACGGCCCGTTGGTCGAGGCACTGCGGCTGGGTGCGCTGCTCTACGTCGAGGAGGTCAACCGGATCCCCGAGGAGACGCTCAACGTGCTCATCACGGTGATGAGCGAGGGCGAGCTGCACGTCCCTCGCCTGGGCCGGGTCGCCGCGGCGCGGGACTTCCGGCTGGTCGCCGCGATGAACCCCTTCGACGCGGTGGGCACCGCACGGATCTCCTCGGCGGTCTACGACCGGGTCTGCCGGATCACCATGGGCTACCAGGGTGCCGACGACGAGGCCGCGATCGTCGACCTCAAGGCACCGGACCTGGACGGCGGCTGGCGCACCCGGGTGGTCGCGCTCGTGCGCAGCACCCGCGGGCACACCGACGTGCGGGTGGGCTCCTCGGTGCGCGGCGCGATCGACCTCACCCGGCTGGCCGTCTCCCTGGCCAGGCGGCGCGGGGTCGCGGCCACCGACTGGCACGTCGGGCTGGACGCCGCCCTGGTCGCGCTGTCGGGGCGCATCCGGCTCACCGAGTCGTGCACCCGGACGCCGGAGGCCGTCGTCCGGGAGCTGTACGAGGCCCAGTTCGGCGCCGAGCCCACCCCCGACACCGACGACGACACCGACGACGACAGCGACGACGAGGGCGGTGGTGCGCCGGGGGGAGCGTGAGCCCGCCAC
>JAOPVM010000103.1 GCA_025966215.1 Klenkia sp. | reverse complement strand
CCCACCCCGCCGGCCGCCGACCTGCCCGGCACGCCGGAGGAGCTGGGGCAGCAGCTGCTGGGCCTCGTCGTCGCGGCGCAGCAGCGGGGCTGGGACGCCGAGGACGCGCTGCGCAGCGCCGTCCGCGGCTACGCCGCCGACCTCGACGTCGCCGCTGCGGCACGGGCCGCCACCGGGGTCTGACCCGGCGTTGGGGTGTCACACGGGTGTGGTTCGACGCACGCCGCCTGAGACCTGACGGGCTCCCGGAGCGCCCCTAGCGTGGAGGACGGCCCGCCGTCGGAGTCGAGGCCGTCACCCCCCACCGCTGGAAGGAGCGCCCCCTGCTGTCCGCACTCACCGACACACCCTCCGCCGCCGAGGTCGTCTCGGGCGTCGTCCCGGGCGGGACCTGGCTGATGCTCGTGGTCCTCGCCGGCGCCGCCGCGACCGCCTGGCTGCTCGCCGTCGGCCTCGGTCGGCTCCTGGCCCGGCTCGCCCGCCGCTCCCCGGTGCTGGCCGATCTCTCCGCCCGCGGACGCAGGCCGCTGTCCGCCCTCTTCGTGCTGGTCGCGGTCACCGCCGTGCTCGACGCCGCCACCGACGTGGGCGCCTGGCGCGACCTCGTCGTCCGGGTGCTGGGCCTGGCGCTCATCGCCACCGTGGGCTGGCTGGTCGCCGTCGCCGCCTTCGTGGTCGAGGACATCGCGCTCTCCCGCTACGACGTGGACGTCGAGGACAACCGGCACGCCCGCCGGGTGCGCACCCAGGTGTCGCTGATCCGCCGGTTGACCGTCGTGGTCATCGCGGTGATCGCGATCGCCGCGATGCTGCTGACCTTCCCCCCCGCCCGCGCCGCCGGGACGTCGATCCTGGCCAGCGCCGGGGTCATCTCGATCGTCGCCGGTCTGGCCGCCCAGACCTCGCTGGCCAACGTGTTCGCCGGCCTGCAGCTGGCCTTCACCGACGCCATCCGGGTCGACGACGTCGTGGTGGTCGAGCAGGAGTGGGGCCGGATCGAGGAGATCACCCTCACCTACGTCGTCGTGCACGTCTGGGACGACCGCCGGCTCGTGCTGCCCAGCACCTACTTCACGACGACGCCCTTCCAGAACTGGACCCGCACCGAGTCCGCGGTGCTGGGCGCCGTGGAGCTCGACGTCGACTGGACCGTCCCCTTCGAGGAGATGCGGGCCGAGACCACCCGCCTCGTGCAGGGCAACCCGCTGTGGGACGAGCGGGTCGAGGTGCTCCAGGTGACCGACGCCGTCGGGTCGCTGGTCCGGGTCCGCGTGCTGGTCAGTGCCAAGGACGGGCCCACCCTGTTCGACCTGCGCTGCGAGGTCCGCGAGGGCCTCGTGGTCTGGCTGCAGCGGGAGCACCCGAACGGGCTGCCCCGGGTGCGCAACGAGGGGCCGGCCGGTTTCGAGGCGGCTGCCGACCCGCACCCGCAGACCACGCTCGTCCCGGCCCAGGCGGGCCCACGCACCGCCGGGCTCTTCACCGGGAGCATCGAGGCCCGGGAGCGGTCCCGGGCCTTCACCGGCCCCGCCGACGACGAGCAGGCCCGCCGCGAGGAGGACCGCGCCTAGGTGTGGCTCAGCCTCGGCTGGTCGCGCTCGGGTCGGAGCCGAGCAGCTGCGGGAGCCAGAACAGCACCGGCACCGACAGCGCGGTGGCCACCGCGAACCCGGCCGCCCCGCTGCCGTCGACGTAGGCCCAGAGGAGGCCGAGCACGGGGGCCAGCACCGTGACGACGACGTCGCCCCGCACCTGGCGGCCCATCCCGACCGGTCCGGCGTCGGGGTCCACCGGCGCCTGCCGGGTGTCCCCCCGCGGCGCGGAACGGCGCAGCCTCCCCGAGGGCCAGACCTGCTGGCCCCCGACCACCGGCAGCACCAGGGACGACGACGGGTCCCCGTGCACCAGGGCCGCCGAGTCCGGGGGCAGCCGGTCGAGCTCGGGGGCCCAGTGCACCGGCAGCCAGCGGACCCCGGTCGGGGTGACCAGCTCCAGCCAGCTGCGCACCAGCAGGCCGCGACCCACGAGGAGGTGGGTGGCGGTGACCGCGGTGGTCGGGCGGCGGGCCATCCGGGCCCGGCTGACCAGCCGCCAGGTGGTCAGCGCGGTCACCACCAGCAGCACCAGGAGGACCAGCACCAGGCCGAAGACGACGTCACCGACCGCGCCGTGCGCGGCGTCCCCGTCGGCGTAGACCCGGTTCGAGCCCGACCCCAGGGCGGCCGGGTCGTACTGGACGGCGACCGGGGTGTCCGCGGCGACCTCCTGGGCGCTGCGCAGCACCAGCAGGCCGGTGCGGTCGGTGCCCCCGACGTCGGCGAACGCGACCTCCACGCCGCGGCCCGCAGGGTCGAGCCCGTCCCGGACGACGGTGGCCGTGGCCGTGCTGTCGGCAGCGGCCAGCGGCGCCTGGACGGCCGGCAGCCGGACGGCGAGCACCACCAGCAGGACCACCCCGACGACCAGCACCGGCAGCAGGCCGAGGAGGAGCTGGGTGCGGGCGCGGGTGTGCGGTCGGGGGGCGGGTGTGCCGGTCATCGCCGTCCATGCTCCCGCACGGCGGCGCGGGGCGGGCCCGGCCCGGCGGGAGGTCGCTAGGCTGCCCGCGTGGCCAGCATCGATGCAGTAGGCGCGCGGGAGATCCTCGACTCGCGCGGAAACCCCACCGTGGAGGTCGAGGTCGCCCTCGACGACGGCACGATCACCCGGGCAGCCGTCCCCAGTGGTGCCTCCACCGGCGCCTTCGAGGCCGTGGAGCTCCGCGACGGGGGTGAGCGCTACGGCGGCAAGGGCGTGCAGAAGGCGGTCGACGGCGTCCTGGACGTCATCGGCCCCGAGCTCGTCGGGTTCGAGGCCAGCGAGCAGCGCCTCGTCGACCAGGCCCTCATCGACCTCGACGGCACCCCGGACAAGTCCCGCCTGGGCGCCAACGCGATCCTCGGCGTCAGCCTCGCCGTGGCCAAGGCCGCGGCCGAGTCCTCCGGGCTGCCGCTCTTCCGCTACGTCGGCGGTCCCTCGGCGCACCTGCTCCCCGTCCCGATGATGAACATCGTCAACGGCGGCGC
>JAOPVM010000097.1 GCA_025966215.1 Klenkia sp. | reverse complement strand
ATCCGGCACTACCCGTGGGGCAGTCACACCGTGATCCCCGAGCTGCTGGGGGAGGCCTCCCCGGCCGCGCAGCCCTACGCCGAGCTCTGGATGGGTGCGCACCCCGACGCCCCCAGTGTGCTCGCCGACGGCCGCACCCTGGACGTGGCGATCGCCCAGGAGCCCGACCGGCTGCTGAGCACCGCCGTCCGGCACCGCTTCGGTGACCGGCTGCCCTTCCTGATGAAGGTGCTGGCCGCGGACTCCCCGCTGTCCCTGCAGGCGCACCCGACGACTGCGCAGGCCGAGGTCGGGTTCGCCGCCGAGGAGGCCGCCGGGGTCCCGAAGGACGACCCGACCCGGACGTTCAAGGACCCGTTCCACAAACCGGAGATCCTGCTCGCGATCACCCCGGTCGAGGCGCTGTGCGGGTTCCGGCCGGTCGAGGAGTCGCTGCACTGCCTGGCCAAGCTGCAGCTCCCCGAGCTCAAGCCGACCATCGCCGCACTGGCCCGGGGCGGCCTGCAGGTCGCCATCCCGCAGCTGCTGGCGCTGTCGGCCAAGCGTCGACAGTCCCTGGTCACCGCCGTGGCGGAGCGTGCCGGGCACTGCGTGGCCGCCCCCGACCCCGAGTTCATCAACACCAACCGCTGGGCCGCCGACCTGGCGAAGGACTACCCCGGCGACCCCGGCGTCGACATCTCGCTGCTGTGCAACCACCTGACCCTGGCCCCTGGCGAGGCCGTCTTCCTGCCCGCCGGCAACCTGCACGCCTACCTGTCCGGCGCCGGCGTCGAGGTCATGGCCAGCTCGGACAACGTGCTGCGCGGTGGTCTCACCGGCAAGCACGTCGACCTCGCCGCCCTCATCGAGGTGCTGGACTTCACCGACGGCAAGGTGCCGGTGATCCACCCGGTCCTCGGTCCCGGCGGGCTGCGCTACCCGGTGCCGGTCGAGGACTTCGACCTCACCCGCGCCGAGCTCGGTGTCGATGCCGGCAGCCTGCGCACCGCCGGCCCCCAGGTGCTGCTGTGCACCGAGGGCACCGCGGTGCTCGGTACCGACGACGGGGAGCTGGTGCTGCGCAAGGGCGAGTCGGCGTTCGTCCCGGCCGGCATACCGGTCAGTGCCCAGGGCCCCGCTGTGCTCTACCGGGCGACGACGGGCCTCCGCGCCCACTGACGGCGGTGCCGCGCAACCGGTAACCTGGGCCGCGGCACGAGCCCCGCCGAAGCCTCGGCATGCTCGCTCACGAACAGGACCGACGCAGCCGCAGCCCCTCTGGCGCGGCCGGGACACTCTGGAGCGACATGACCGCCTCTACCGGCGCACGCGTACTGACCACCGACGACTTCAAGGTCGCCGACCTCTCCCTCGCCGGCTTCGGCCGCAAGGAGATCTCCCTCGCCGAGCACGAGATGCCGGGCCTGATGGCCCTGCGCGAGGAGTTCGGCGAGGAGAAGCCCCTCGCCGGCGCCCGCATCGCCGGGTCGCTGCACATGACGGTGCAGACCGCCGTCCTCATCGAGACCCTGACCGCGCTGGGCGCCGACGTCCGCTGGGTCTCCTGCAACATCTTCTCCACCCAGGACCACGCCGCCGCGGCCATCGCCGTCGGCCCCGAGGGCACCGCGGACGCGCCGTCGGGCACCCCCGTCTTCGCCTGGAAGGGCGAGTCGTTGGAGGAGTACTGGTGGTGCACCCAGCGCCTGTTCGAGTTCCGTGACGAGTCCGGCACCGTCGTCGGCCCGAACATGATCCTCGACGACGGCGGCGACGCCACGATGCTGGTCCACCTCGGCACGCGCTTCGCCGCCGACGGTGCCGTGCCCGACACCACCGAGTCCGACAGCGAGGAGTTCTCCGTCGTCCTGCAGGTGCTGCGCGACACCCTGGCGCAGGACCAGCAGTACTGGACCCGCATCGGCGCGGCGATCAAGGGCGTCACCGAGGAGACCACCACCGGCGTCCTGCGGCTCTACGAGCTGGCCCGCGACGGCCGGCTGCTCTTCCCGGCGATCAACGTCAACGACTCGGTCACCAAGAGCAAGTTCGACAACCTCTACGGCTGCCGGCACTCCCTCATCGACGGCATCAACCGCGCCACCGACGTGATGATCGGCGGCAAGGTCGCCGTCGTCTGCGGCTTCGGCGACGTCGGCAACGGCTGCGCCGAGGCCCTCCGCGGCCAGGGCGCCCGGGTCATCGTCACCGAGATCGACCCCATCTGTGCCCTGCAGGCCGCCATGGAGGGCTACCAGGTCACCACGCTGGACGACGTGATCGGCACCGCCGACATCGTCATCACCACGACCGGCAACAAGGACATCATCTCCGCCGAGCAGCTGGCCGCCACCAAGCACCAGGCGATCATCGGCAACATCGGGCACTTCGACAACGAGATCGACATGGCCGGCCTGGCCAAGATCCCCGGCGTTGTGCGGACCACGATCAAGCCGCAGGTCGACGAGTGGCGTTTCGAGGACGGCCACACGATCATCGTGCTCTCCGAGGGCCGGCTGCTGAACCTGGGCAACGCCACCGGGCACCCCAGCTTCGTGATGAGCAACTCCTTCACCAACCAGGTGCTCGCCCAGATCGAGCTGTGGGGCAACCGCGCCGCCTACGAGGGCACGACCCCCGGCGTCACCGTGCTGCCCAAGCACCTCGACGAGAAGGTCGCCCGACTCCACCTCGACGCCCTCGGCGTCAAGCTGACCGAGCTGACCAAGGTGCAGGCCGACTACCTCGGCGTCCCGGTCGAGGGTCCCTTCAAGAGCGACCACTACCGCTACTAGGAGGACCTGCTCGCCCCCGCACCACGCGCCGCGCGGCACGGGGTCCTGCGAGCAGGCCGGTCCAGCACGTCACCGCACCCGTCCGGGGGTCTCCTCCGGGCGGGTGCAGTGCTATGCGGGGCGGCACACGCACAATGGGGGCGTGTCACCCGTTGCGTCACCCCCCGGTCCCTCCCGCGGGCGAGTGCTCGTCGTCGACGACGACGCCGCGCTCGCCGAGATGCTCGGCATCGTGCTGCGCCGGGAGGGCTACGAACCGGCGTTCGTCGCCGACGGCGCGCGGGCGGTCGCCACGTTCCAGCAGGTGCGGCCCGACCTGGTGCTGCTGGACCTCATGCTCCCCGGGCGCAACGGGCTGCAGATCTGCGCCGACATCCGCACCCAGTCCAGCGTCCCGATCATCATGCTGACCGCCAAGGGCGACACCATCGACGTCGTCCAGGGCCTCGAGGCCGGCGCCGACGACTACGTCACCAAGCCCTTCAAGCCCGTCGAGCTCGTCGCCCGGGTGCGCTCCCAGCTGCGCCGCGGGGAGACCGGACAGGCCGAGAACCTGGTCATCGGGGACGTCGCCATCGACGTCCCGGCCCACCAGGTCACCCGGGCCGGTGAGGCCATCGCCCTCACCCCGCTGGAGTTCGACCTGCTCGTGGCGCTGGCCCGCAAGCCCCGCCAGGTGTTCACCCGTGAGCTGCTGCTGGAGCAGGTCTGGGGCTACCGGCACGCCGCCGACACCCGGCTGGTGAACGTGCACGTCCAACGACTGCGCGCCAAGGTCGAGCGTGACCCCGAGCGACCCGAGGTGGTGCTCACCGTGCGTGGCGTCGGGTACAAGGCCGGCCCCCCGTGACCTGCAGGTGATCCTGCAGACCAGGGTCCGGCCGTGGGCGCGGGCCGTGTGGCACGCCTGGCGCTCCCAGCTGCAGTTCCGGATCGGCGCGATCACCATGCTCGTCGCCGGCATCGTCGTCGTCATCGTGAGCTTCGTGCTCTTCCGGCAGATCAGCGACCAGCTGCTGCAGGTCAAGCGCAATGCCGCCATCGACCAGATGCAGGCCGGGGTGTCCTACGCCCAGTCGCAGGTGTCCGGCATCGTCACCGGCGACGGCGCGAGCGTCCGGTCCACCCTGGACCGCACCGTGCGGGAGCTGCAGAGCCGCAACGGCGAGGCCGGGAACTTCGACGTCGTCATGGTCTACCGCACCGGCGACACCGCCAGGCCTGCCGCCAGCCGGCAGTTCCTCTACCCCGCGCTGCCCCCGGACCTGGTCAGCGCCGTCGACGCCGGGTCGCAGAACTACCGGTACGCCGAGATGCCCGACGCCGGTCAGCAGCCGGCGCCGACCCTGCTGGTCGGCGCCCCGGTGCCCATCGACGGCCAGGGCGGGGAGCAGGTCGACCTCTACTACGCCTTCCCGCTGGACCAGGAGCAGGAGTCGCTCGCCCTCATCCGCAGCACCGTGGTGATCAGCGGGATCGCGCTGACCCTCTTCGTCGTGGGCATCGGGGTGCTGGTCACCCGGCTGGTCGTCGACCCGGTGCGGCGCGCCGCCCGGGGGGCGCAGAAGCTCGCGGAGGGGCAGCTGGAGGAACGCCTCGCGGTCAGCGGGGAGGACGACCTGGCCCGGCTGGCCAGCAGCTTCAACGCGATGGCCGACAGCCTGCAGAAGCAGATCACCCAGCTCGAGGCGCTGAGCCAGCTGCAGCAGCGGTTCACCTCCGACGTCTCGCACGAGCTGCGCACCCCCCTGACCACCGTGCAGATGGCCGCCGAGGTCCTCTACGAGTCGCGCACCGACTTCGACCCGGCCGTCGCCCGGTCCGCCGAGCTGCTCTACGCCGAGGTCAACCGGTTCGAGCTGCTGCTGTCCGACCTGCTCGAGATGGGCCGGTACGACGCCGGGGTCGCGGTGCTCGAACCCGAACCCACCGACCTCGCATCACTGATGTACCGCGTCGTCGCCGGCATGGAGCCCCTCGCCGATCGGCACGGGTGCCGGCTCGGCGTCCGCACCCCCGACCGGGCCGTGATCGCCGACGTCGACGCCCGTCGGGTGCAGCGCGTGCTGCGCAACCTGGTCGGCAACGCCATCGAGCACGGGGCCGGCCGGCCGGTCGAGCTGACGCTGGCCGCCAACCGGACCGCCGCTGCCATCACCGTCCGCGACCACGGCGTGGGGCTGTCCTCCGAGGACGCCCAGCACGTGTTCGACCGGTTCTGGCGGGCCGACCCGGCCCGGGTGCGCACCGTCGGCGGGTCCGGGCTGGGGCTGTCGATCAGCCTGGAGGACGCCCGGCTGCACGGTGGCTGGCTGCAGGTCTGGGGCCAGCCCGACCAGGGCGCGCAGTTCCGGCTCACCCTCCCGCTGACCCCGGACACCGAGCTCACCGGCTCACCGCTCCCGCTGCGCCCGGCCGTCGTCCGTCGTCCCGGGGTGGCCCGGTGAGGGCCCGGACCGGCTGCGTCGCCGTCCTGCTCACGCTGCTGGCCGGGTGCACCACGGTGCCCACCAGCTCTCCGACCGTGCAGATCACCGAGGTCGCCGACCCACCGGCCGACGTCGGCATCGAGGCGCTGCCCCCCGAGTCCGGTGCCAGCCCCGAGGAGGTCGTCCGCGGCTTCGTCGAGGCGATGGCCAGCACCACCCGCAACCACCCCGTGGCCCGCCAGTACCTGACCACCGAGGCGGCCGACACGTGGTCGGACACCGGCAGCGTCACCGTGATCAGCAGCGACTACGCCCCGGTCGCGACCGGCGGGAGCACGGTGGAGATCACCGCCCAGCAGGTCGGGCTCGTCGACGGGCAGGGCGTCTTCTCCGTCGGGGCCGAGCAGGTCTTCACCCGCACGCTCACCCTCGTGCAGGAGGACGGCGAGTGGCGGATCGCCGACCCCACCGACGGCCTGGTGCTCCTCGAACCGGACTTCGCGCGCACCTACGACCAGGTCGCGGCCTACTTCCTGGACCCGACCGGCACCCGGGTCGTGCCCGACCCCCGGTTCTTCGTCGGCGGGAGCAACCAGCCGACGTCCCTGGTGGACCGGCTCATCGCCGGCCCCTCCACCGCCATCGCGGCCGGGGTGGCCAACCCGCTGACCGGGTACGAGCTGCTCAGCAACGTCGTGGTCGAGCGTCAGGTCGCCACCGTCGACCTCACCCGCACCGAGCCCGGTGGGGACGACGACGCCAGCGCGCTGTCCGCCCAGCTGGTGTGGTCCCTGGAGCCGCTGGTCCGCGCGGTGCGGATCCGCATCGACGGCGAACCGGTGGACGTCCCGGGGGTGCCCGACGAGCAGTCCGTCGACGACTGGGCCGGGCTGGACCCCGACTCGGTCCCCGTCTCCTCGGTCGGCCACTACGTCTCGGCCGGCGCGCTCCGGGTGGCCACCGACGGTTCCGCCGCCCCCGGGCCGGCCGGCACCGGCGTGTACGGCCTGGTCTCGGCCGCGGTCACCGCCGACGGACGCAGCGACGCCCTCGGCCAGCTGGCCGGGGTCTCGGCCGCCGGCGGGACGGCGACCCTGCTGTACGGCCCCTACGGCGGCGACCTGGCCCCGTTGCTCAGCGCCACCACGCTCACCCCGCCCACGACGGCGGCCACCCGGCCCGAGGTGTGGACCGTCCGGGACGGTGTCGAGGTCATCCGGGTGCCCGCCTCGGGGGCGCCGCAGACCGTCGCCGCCACGACGCTGGCCGGTCAGGGACCGACCACGCAGTTCCGGCTCAGCCCCGACGGCGTCCGCGCTGCTGTGGTGGTCAGCGGTGCCGACGGTGGGGAGCTGCTGGTGGGCACCGTGGTGCGCAGCGACGACCAGGTCGCCGTGCGGGACCTGCGCTCGGTGGCCCCGGCGCTGTCCCAGGTGGTCGACGTGGCCTGGCGCAACGCCGGGAGCCTGCTCGTGCTCGCCGGCGACGCCGCGCAGGACAGCACCGTGCCCTACTCGGTCGGCGTCGACGGCTGGGCGTTGTCGACGGTCACCCTGTCCGGGCTGCCCAGTCAGCCCACCACCATCGCCGCCGTGCCCAGCCGCGCGCCGTTGGTCTCGGCCGGGGGGAGCCTCTGGCAGCTCGTCGGCGGCACCTGGTCCACGCTGGTCCGCGGTGCGGGTCCACTGGCGGGGGAGGAGCCCCTCTACCCCCTCTGAGGCCGGGTGCGGGGGCCGCCGTCCACACCGGTCCGGTGCGTCCACAGCCTCCCCGTCGACCCCTCCGCGGGGACGAGGACCTGGCAGGGTCGGTCTCGTGGACCGACGGCGGCTGGTGCGCGGCCTGGTCGACGGTCTGGTCGACGGTCTGGTCGACGGACTGGTCGCACCCCTGGCCGACCTGGTGCTGCCACGGGTGTGTGCCGGGTGCGGGCGCCCGGGTGGGGTGGTCTGCCCACGGTGCGCCCGATGGCTGGCCCACCCGCACCTGGCCCGGCCCCGTCGGCACCCCGACCGCTTCCCGCCCACCGTCGCCGCCGGGCCCTACGCCGGCCCGGTCCGACCGGTGGTGCTCGCGTTCAAGGAGCACGGCCGGGCCGAGCTGGCCGGCCCGCTCGGTGCGGCCCTGGCCCTCGCCGTGGTCGCGGTGTGTGCGGCGGCGCGGGACGGCCCCGGGCCGGTGCTGCT
>JAOPVM010000089.1 GCA_025966215.1 Klenkia sp. | reverse complement strand
CACCCGAGGTGGACCTCGTCGTCGAGGTGATCGGTGGGATCGAGCCGGCCCGCGCGCTCATGCTGGCCGCCTTCGGTGCCGGGAAGTCGGTGGTCAGCGCGAACAAGGCGCTGCTGGCCGACGACGGCGTCGCGCTGCACGCCGCGGCCGCCGAGGCCGGCGTGGACCTCTACTACGAGGCCGCCGTCGCCGGGGCCATCCCGCTGCTGCGCCCGCTGCGGGAGTCCCTGGCCGGGGACCAGCTCACCCGGGTGGTCGGCATCGTCAACGGCACGACCAACTACATCCTGTCCCGGATGGCCGAGACCGGGGCCGGGTTCGCCGAGGCGCTGGCCGAGGCCACCGAGCTGGGCTACGCCGAGGCCGACCCGACCGCCGACGTGGACGGCTTCGACGCCGCCGCGAAGGCCGCGATCCTGGCGTCGCTGGCCTTCCACTCGCCGGTCACCGCCGCCGACGTCTACCGCGAGGGCATCTCCGCGGTGTCCTCCACCGACGTCGCCCGGGCCACCGAGATCGGCTGCACGGTGAAGCTGTTGGCGATCTGCGAGAAGGTGTCCGGCGCCGACGGCGACGCGATCGCCGTCCGCGTGCACCCGGCGATGATCCCGACCTCGCACCCGCTGGCCTCGGTGGGCGGTGCGTTCAACGCCGTCTTCGTCGAGGCCGAGGCGGCCGGGCAGCTGATGTTCTACGGCCAGGGCGCCGGGGGAGAGCCGACCGCGTCGGCCGTGCTCGGCGACCTGGTCGCCGTGGCACGCAACCGGGTCGCCGGCGTCGCCGGGCCCGGCACCACCGGCTACGCGGGCCTGCCGGTCGCACCGATGGCCGACACCCCCACCCGGTACCACGTCAGCCTCGACGTGGCCGACAAGCCGGGTGTGCTCGCCACCGTCGCGCAGGAGTTCGCCGCCCAGGGCGTGAGCATCTCCACCGTCCGCCAGGACGGCGCCGGCGAGGCCGCGACGCTGGAGATCGTGACCCACCGGGCACCGGACGCCGCGCTGTCTGCCACCATCTCCCGGCTGCGCGAGATGCCGGCCGTCCGGGCCGTGACCAGCGTGCTGCGCGTGGAGGGACTGTCATGACCGCCTCACCGTTCTGGCCCGGGCTCATCGAGGCCTACCGGGACCGCCTGCCGGTCACCGCCAGCACCCCGGTGGTGACGCTGCAGGAGGGCGCCACCCCGCTGGTGCCGGCTCCCGAGTTGTCCCGCCGCACCGGGTGCGACGTGTACCTCAAGGTCGAGGGCGCCAACCCGACCGGTTCGTTCAAGGACCGCGGCATGACGATGGCGATCACCAAGGCCGTCGAGGAGGGCGCGCAGGCCGTCATCTGCGCCTCCACGGGCAACACCTCGGCCAGCGCCGCGGCCTACGCCGCCCGGGCCGGGCTGGTCTGCGCCGTCCTCGTGCCGCAGGGCAAGATCGCCACCGGCAAGCTCGCCCAGGCACTCGTGCACGGGGCCAAGCTGCTGCAGGTCACCGGCAACTTCGACGACTGTCTGGCGCTGGCCTCCAAGCTCGCGATCGACTACCCGGTCAGCCTGGTCAACAGCGTCAACCAGTACCGGATCGAAGGGCAGAAGACCGCCTCGTTCGAGATCGTCGACGTGCTCGGCGACGCCCCCGACATCCACTGCCTGCCGGTCGGCAACGCCGGCAACATCACCGCCTACTGGCAGGGCTACCGGGAGTACTCCGACGACGGCCCGGCCACGAAGCGACCCCGGATGTTCGGCTTCCAGGCCGCCGGTGCGGCCCCGATCGTCAACGGGGCGGTGGTGGAGAACCCCAGCACGATCGCCACCGCGATCCGGATCGGCAACCCGGCGTCCTGGGCCAAGGCGCTCACCGCCCGCGACGACTCCGGCGGCCGGATCGACGCCGTCACCGACCGGGCGATCCTGGCCGCCTACCGGCTGCTGGCCCGCACCGAGGCCGTCTTCGTCGAGCCGGCCTCGGCCGCCTCGGTCGCCGGGCTCCTGCAGGTCGCGGCCGCCGGTGAGCTCGAGCCCGGCCAGCGGATCGTCTGCACGGTCACCGGCAACGGGCTCAAGGACCCGGAGTGGGCCATCTCCGGCGCCCCGGCCCCGGTGACGATCCCGGTCGACGCGCAGGCCGCGGCCGCCCAGCTCGGCCTGTGAGCGACCGCGCCGCCGTCCGGGTCCGGGTGCCGGCCACCAGCGCCAACCTGGGCCCCGGGTTCGACTCGGCCGGCCTGGCGCTGAGCTGCCACGACGTCCTGGACGTCGCGGTCACCGACGGTGGGCTCGACGTCCTCGTCACCGGTGTCGGTGCCGGCGAGCTGCCCTGCGACGAGACCCACCTGGTGGTGCGCGCCTTCCGGGCCGCGTGCGAGGACCTCGGCTGGCACCCGGCCGGGGTGTCGCTGCGCGCCCGCAACGGCATCCCGCAGGGGCGTGGGATGGGCAGCTCCGCCGCCGCCGTGGTCGCCGGGATCGTCGCGGCCTGGGCGCTGTGCCCCGACGTCGAGGACCGCGACGACGAACGCGCCCTGCGGCTGGCCGACGCGATCGAGGGCCACCCGGACAACGTCGCGGCCTGCCTGCTGGGCGGGTTCACCCTCTCCTGGTCCGACGGCGCCGGTGCCCGCGCGGCCCGGGTGACCGTCGACGAGCGGGTGCAGCCGGTGGTCTGCGTGCCGACGGAGACGCTGTCCACCCACGTCGCCCGCGGCCTGCTGCCGGCCGTCGTCCCGCACGGCGACGCCGCGTTCACCGCCGGTCGCGCAGCGCTGCTGGTGCACGCACTGACCCGCGACCCCGACCTCCTGCTCCCGGCGACCGAGGACCGGTTGCACCAGACCCAGCGTGCCTCCGCGATGCCGGGCACCGCCGCGCTGGTGGCCCGGCTGCGCGGTGCCGGGCTGGCCGCCGTCGTCTCCGGAGCCGGGCCCAGCGTCCTGGTGCTGGGTGCCGGGCCCGGGCTCGCCGATCGGGTGCGGGCCCAGGGAGCGGACGGGTGGGACGTGCGTGACCTGCGGGTCGACCCGTCCGGAGCGCACGTCGAGCGAGCGGACCGTGCTGTATCGTCCTGACTGCCTGGGAAGACACTGGGGACAGCCGGTGTCGTCGGCTCGCTCATCCGTAGTCCGTGGATGAGGACCAGCCGCCCGCGGCGAGCAGCACGCGAGGCGTTGCAGACGCGCGGACCACCGCCCGTTCCTCGTCCCGATCCCCCCGAACCACCCCCTCCTCGGTCCCGCCGCGACCTCTCGTGGCGAACCCGAGAGCGGGCGGGTCACCCCCTGTGCCAGTAGGTGCAGGTCACCGCAGGGAAGGACCTGTACGTGAGCGAGACCACCTCCCTCGTCGCCGATGGCGCCACCGACCCCACCGGGTCCGCCGGCTCCGGCAACGGGGCCGCCGCCGGGAAGCGCCGTCGCGGCACCGGTCTGTCGGGCATGCTCCTGCCGGAGCTGCAGCGACTGGCCACCGAACTGGGCATCGCCGGTACCGGTCGGATGCGCAAGGGCGACCTGGTGAGCGCGATCGAGGCGCGCCAGGTCGACAGCCCGGCGCGTGCGGAAGCGGCGCCCGTCGCGGACGCCCCGTCCGTCGAGACGCCTGCCCAGGCCGTCGCGGAGGCCCCCGCGGAGGCCCCCGCGGAGCCCCCAGCGGCGGTCCCCCCGCGCACCGAGTCC
>JAOPVM010000076.1 GCA_025966215.1 Klenkia sp. | reverse complement strand
CGATGCCGCTGCCGAAGTCGGCGGCGACCCCGGCGGCGTCGCTGAGAAGCTCGACCAGGTCGATCTCCATGTCCCCGGAGTCCGCCCGGCCGGTTGCCGCCGGCACGTCGATCCCGGGCTGCCAGCGGTCGCGGATCCTGGCCGGTCCCTCTGACCCACCCACCCCGCGCAGCGCGAACGCCTTGAGGACGCCGAGCACCTCCTGCACCGACTCCTGGTCGCCGTGCCGCCGACCGAGCTCGCGCAGCGCCATGTGCAGGGCGCTGGACACCGGCCGGCGCAGCGACTGGTCGGGCCGGGCCTCGATCTTCCCGGTCCCCCACCCGCGGGCGATCGCGGCCGAGCGCAGCTGGTTGAGCAGCACCGTCTTGCCGACGCCGCGCAGCCCGGTGAGCACCAGCGACCGCTCCGGGCGGCCGGCGGCGATCCGTTCCAGGACGACGTCGAAGGCGCTCAGCTCGGTGTCCCGCCCGGCCAGCTCGGGGGGTCGCTGACCGGCGCCGGGGGCGTACGGGTTCCGCACGGGGTCCATGTCGAGCACCGTATGGGTCGGTCTAGTCCGCTCCGTAGACATCGGTAGAAGCGGCTAGCGCGTGTCGCGAGGTCTCTCTGCGGGTCTCTAGCGTCCTGGCTAGACGACGCCGACGGAGCCAGAGCGCCACCAGCACGGTGCCGACCACGATGAACGGCAGCGCGCTGGCCAGCAGGGTCCAGCCCCCCAGCTCGCCGGCCGCGCCGACCGTGGCGCCCACCCCGACGTGCAGCACGGTGCCCGGGGCGAGGCCGATCGCCGTCCCCAGCAGGTGATCACGGAAGCGGATGCCCGAGAGCCCACCCGCGTAGCTGACCAGCGTGAACGGGGCGACCGGGGTCAGCCGGCCGAGCAGCGTGGACAGCACGCCGCGGTCGGTCAGCACGGCATCGGCGCGGGCCAGCCGGGGCCCGGCCAGCCGTTCGACGGTGTCCCGGCCCAGCAGCCGGGCCACGCCGAACCCGGCCGCGGCACCCAGCACGCCGCTGGTCCAGGCCACGACGAGTCCGCCACCGAACCCGGCGAGCACCCCGGCGAGCACGCTGAGCGCCGTCCGCGGCACCGGGGCCAGGGTGACCAGCGCCGACACCAGCACCAGCCCGACCCAGCCCCAGGCGCCGGCGCCGGCCAGCCACCCGCGCAGGGTCGCCACCGAGGGCAGCTCGACGGCCGGCGCCAGCACCACCCCGGCGACCAGCAGCGCGAGGAACAGCCCGGCGCGCACGGCCTGTGCCGTCGTCACCCGCGCCCGCCTCATCGCCCCCAGTGTGCGGTCCGTGACCCGATCGTGACCCAGGTGGTGCAGGTGGGATACCGGTGACCGGACCCACGACACCGGCTGTCGCGTGCCCTGGTGGTCGCCGCACCCGTCCTGACGACTGCCTGCACGTCGATCCCGACTGCCTGCCCAGCGATCGGCCGGAGCAGCGCCGTGGTGGTGCGGCTCGCCGACGACTGGTCCACCGGGCCGGGTGCGGTGGGCCCACCGAGGCGGAGGTCGTCGTCCCCGCGCCCGGCTGAGCCGTCGACTGCACGCTGGGTCTGCTGGAGGGCGCCGTCGAACCAGAGCGGGCGTGCACTCGACGGGTCGTGGGTGAGGATGGACCGGTGACCGGGGTGCTGGCGGGGTTCCTGGTCATCGGGGTGGTGATCGGGGTCGGGTACCTGGTGGGTCGCCGCGGAGTGCTCGGCCCGCACGGGCAGGAGGTGCTCTCCCGCGCCTCGTTCCTGGTCGCGACGCCGGCGCTGCTGTTCACCACGCTGGCCGGGGCCGAGCTGGGCGAGGTGTTCTCCCCCGTGCTGCTGGTGACCTCGTTGGCCGCGGTGGCCGCGATCGCGGTGTTCGCCGTCGTGGGCGTCGTCTGCCGGTGGGGGTTGGGGCGCACCACCATCGGGGCGCTCAGCGCGAGCATGGTCAACAGCGCGAACCTGGGCATCCCGATCGCGATCTACGTGCTGGGCGATGCCACCGCGGTCGCCCCGTTGCTGCTCTTCCAGCTGGTCGTGCTCGTCCCGGCGTCGCTGGTGGTGCTGGACCTGGCGGTCCCGGGCTCGGGGACGACGCTGCGGGAGCGGCTGCTGGCCCCGGTGACGAACCCGGTGCTCATCGGCTCGGCGCTGGGCCTGCTGGTCAGTGCGTTCCACGTGGAACTGCCCGCGGTCGTGCTGGACCCGGTCCAGCTGCTGGGCGGTCTCGCCGTCCCCGCGGTGCTGCTGGCCTACGGCATCTCGCTGCACGGCAGCCCGGTGCCCGGCCGTGGCGCCGAGCGGGCCCCGGTGCTCACCGCCGTCGCCCTCAAGCTGGTGGGCATGCCGCTGGTGGCCTGGCTGCTCGGGCTCGCCCTCGGCCTGGGCCCACAGACGCTCTTCGTCGTCGTCGTGCTCTGCGCGCTGCCCGCGGCGCAGAACATCTTCACCTACGCGGTCACCTACCGGACCGCGGTCGACCTGGCCCGGGAGTCGATCACGCTGAGCACCGTCGGCTCGATCCCGGTGCTCCTGGTGGTCTCGGCCCTGCTCGGCTGAGCAGTCCCCCGGGCCGATGTGCACGGGCGACGCGAGGTGGTGTCGGGGTCTCTGGTCCCGGCACGAGAGGGCGGTGGAGCAGGAGAGAGGGCCGGTCCGGACAGCCGCCTCGCGGCGAGTGGTCGCTCGTGGCGACGGGGGTGAGGCCCGGGGGCATGCACCGGACCGGCCTGCTCCAGACAAGCACGCCGAGGGGACCGGTGTTCCCCCGAGGGGGGGCTCAGCGGTGTGCGTCCAGCCACGCCACGACGTCGTCGAGCACGCGGTCCTGTTCGGGCTCGTTGTGCGGCTCGTGGAAGAGCCCGTCGTAGACGGTGTGCGTGACGTCGGTCGAGCCGGCGCGGTCCACGAGCAGTCGGCTGGCCGCGGGCGGCACCAGCCGGTCGGCACTGCCGTGCAGCACCAGCAGCGGGATGGTCAGCGTCCGCAGCCGGTCGGGCATCGCGGCGGTGGTGGCGACCATCTCCGCGCCGGTGCGGGCCCGGACCTTGCCCATCCGGTTCAACGGGTCGGCCTGGTAGGCGGCGACGACGGCGGGGTCGCGGCTGACCGCGGTCGCGTCCAGGGTCAGCACGCCGAGGTCGGGCAGCAGCCTGGACAGCACCGGGGCGACCGCGCGCTGCACCCCACCGGCGGTGGAGAGGTCCAGTGCGGCGGCGGACAGGACGGCGCCGCGGACGGCGACCGAGGGACGGCCGGTCAGGTACTGCGCGGCGACCAGCCCGCCCATGCTGTGCCCGTAGACGAACACCGGGACGCCGGGGTGCGCGTCCACCGCCCGCCGGACGACCTCGTCGACGCCGGCCACCGTGGCGGCCATCGAGCCGATGTTGCCCCGGCTCCCGGGCGAGCGGCCGTGCCCCGGGTGGTCGGGGGCGGTGGTGGCGTACCCGGCCCGGGCCAGCCGCTGCGCGACGTGGGCGTACCGGCCGCCGTGCTCGTGCAGCCCGTGCACGAGCACGACCAGCCCGGTCACCTCGGCCCCGGGACCCTCCGGCGTCCAGGACTGCCAGAACTGCCCGGTCGAGAGGTGCCCCTCGGTGTGCGTGGTCACGCGGGGAGGCTACGGCGCACGGGCTCTCGAGGTCGCTCTAGGACTGTCTAGGGTCCACGCCCAGACAGCCGTAGAAGCGCCGATGGAAGGGGCCTCTGTCACGATCACCTGTGTGTCGTCCGTCGTGAGGTTCGCGCTCCGTGTCGTCGTCCTGGCCGGGATCATCTACGTGGTCACCCAGCTGGTCACCGGCATCACCGTCGTCGGCAACCCCGAGGGCACGTTCGGGGAGACCGGGACCTTCCTCTGGGTCGCCCTGCTCTTCGCGGTGGTCAACTCGATCGTCGGGCCGGTGGTCCGGCTGCTCAGCCTGCCCTTCGTCGTGCTCACGCTGGGGCTCTTCCTGCTGGTGGTGAACGCCGCCCTGCTCGGCATCACCGCGGCGGTGTCCGACCGGCTGCAGGTCGACGGCTTCTGGACGGCGGTCGTCGGTGGCTTCCTCATCGCCCTGTTCAGCTGGATCGCCGAGCTGATCCTCCCGCTGAAGGTGAAGGCCTGACGCGCCTGGTGACGGGCGTCACGCGCTCGCACTAGCGTCGGGGCATGCCCCACCCCGCACCGTCCGCCGTCCCCAGCGACAGTGCGACGAGCGGGCCGCCCGGCGCCCGACGCCCGGCCGACCTCGCCGCGCTGGAGGCCGCCCGCGCGGAGAAGGAGCAGATCCTCGACCGCGCTGCGGTGCTCGCCGCCGCGGAGGTGGGGCCGCTGCCGGCCGGGCTGACCGTGGCCGACGTGCCGGCCCTGGTGCACCGCTACTACCGCGGGGAGCCGGCCGCCGAGGTGGTCGGGCACGACCCGGCGGAGCTCGTCGCCCTCGCCCTGGACCACCTGCGGCTGGCCGAGGTGCGCCCGCAGGGGTCGGCCACCGTCGCCCTGGACCGCCCGGCCGACGGGCCCGCGGTGCTCCGGGTGGTCACCGACGACATGCCGTTCCTGGTCGACTCGGTCACCGCCGAGGTGGTCCGGCAGAAGGTCGGGCTCGAGCACGTCGTGCACCCGGTCGTCGTCGTCCGCCGCGACGTCACCGGCGGGTTGCTCGCCTTCTGCGACAGCGGTGCCGCGGCCGGCTGCGGCACCGGTGCCCTCGCCGAGTCCTGGATGGCCGTGGTGCTGGCCGGCACGGTGGACGACGAGGCCGCCGAGGACCTGGTCGCCGGGCTGCGCACGGTGCTCGCCGACGTGCGGGGCGTGCACGAGGACACCGCCAAGCTCCGTGACCGTGCGCTGGACCTGGCGCACTTCCTCGAGGAGGACGGTGCGCACGGCCTGGACGAGGACGGCGACGACGCCCGTGAGGCCGCCGCGCTGCTCCGCTGGATGACCGACGGCAACTTCGTCTTCCTCGGCGCCCGGGACGTCGACCTGGTGACCGGCGAGGACGGCGCCCCCGCGACGGCGGCCGTCCCCGGCTCGGGCCTGGGCGTGCTGCGCAGCGACACCGACATGTCCACCCCCGTCGTCCCGGTGGCCGCCGCGGCGCGCGACGCCGTGGGCCGCCGCGTCGTGGTCACCAAGGCCGACGTCCGCTCCACCGTGCACCGCCCGGCCTGGCTGGACGTCGTGGCGGTCACCCTGCCCGGGCCGCAGGGCACGCACGGCCGGCAGCACCGGGTGGTCGGGCTGTTCCCCACCGGCGCGTACACCGCGAGCGTGACCGAGGTGCCGCTGGTCCGGCAGACCGCCGCCGCGGTGCTGGCCCGCTCCGGGGTCGAGGCCGACAGCCACACCGGCAAGGAGCTGCTCGACGTCCTGGAGACCTACCCGCGCGACGAGCTGCTGCAGGTCGACGTGGACGAGCTGCTGCCCGTCGCGCTGGCCGTGCTGCACCTGCGCGAGCGCCGGCAGACCCGGCTCTTCCTGCGCCGCGACCCGCTCGGGCGGTTCTTCTCCGCGCTGGTCTACCTGCCCCGCGACCGGTACACGACCAGCGTGCGGCTGGCGATGCAGCAGCTGCTGCTGGAGCACCTGGGCGGCACCAGCGTCGAGTACACCGCCCGGAGCACGGAGTCGGTGCTGACCCGGCTGCACGTCGTCGTCCGGGTGCCGGTGGGCAAGCGGGGCGCGACCGGGCTGCCGCCGGTGGACGCCGGCGAGCTCGAGCGCGCGCTGGCCGCGGTGGCCCGCAGCTGGACCGACGACCTGGCCGACGTGCTCGCCGCCGAGCACGGCGCGGACGCCGAACGCCGGTTCGCCCAGGTCGCCGATGCGTTCCCGGCGGCCTACCAGGAGGACTTCCCGGCCTCCACGGCCGTCGCCGACCTCGACCGGCTGGACTCCCTGACCGAGGGCGAGCTGTCGCTGCGGCTGTGGACCCCGCGCGACGCCGCGCCGGGTGAGCGCCGACTGACCGTCTTCCGGGTCGGGTCCAAGCTGCTGCTGTCCGACGTGCTGCCGGTCCTGCAGCACCTGGGCGTCAGCGTCATCGACGAGCGGCCCTACGAGATCGACCGGATCGGCTCCCCGCTGGCCTGGGTCTACGACTTCGGGCTCAGCACCCCCACCGGGGCGCTGCCCGCGTTGGACTCCCTCCCCCGCCGGTTCACCGACGCGGTGTCCGCGGTCTGGCGCGGGGACGCCGAGGACGACGGGCTGGGCGCGCTCGTCCTGGTCGCCGGGCTGACCTGGCAGCAGGTGGCCGTCGTCCGGGCCTACGTGCAGTGGCTGCGCCAGGGCGGGCTGCCGTTCGGCTCGCGCTACGTGGAGACGGCCCTGGCCGCGCACCCCGACGTGGTGTCCGGGGTGGTCGACCTGTTCGCGATCCGGTTCGACCCCGACCGCACCGGCGACCGGGCCGCCGACGAACGGGCGCTGGCCGGGCGGCTCACCGCCCGGATCGCCGAGGTCGAGTCCCTCGACGCCGACCGGGTGCTCACCTCGCTGGTCGCCGCCGTCCGGGCGACCACGCGGACGACGGCCTACGTGGACGGTGCGTTCACCGACGGCACCCCGCTGGCGGTCAAGCTCGACCCGCACGCCGTCCCCGACCTGCCCGAGCCCCGGCCGGCCCGCGAGGTGTGGGTGTCCGGCCCGCGGGTGCTCGGCGTCCACCTGCGCTTCGGCGCGGTGGCCCGGGGCGGGCTGCGCTGGTCCGACCGGCGGGAGGACCTGCGCACCGAGGTGCTCGGCCTGGTCAAGGCGCAGACGGTGAAGAACACGGTGATCGTGCCGACCGGGGCCAAGGGCGGGTTCGTCGTCCTGCGGCCCCCGGCCGACGGCTCCCGGGAGGCGGTGCTGGCCGAGGGCCAGGCCTGCTACCGGCTGTTCATCGGGGCGCTGCTCACCCTCACCGACGACCTGGTGGACGGCGCCGTGGTGCACCCGGACCGGGTGGTGCGGCACGACGCCGAGGACACCTACCTGGTGGTCGCCGCGGACAAGGGGACGGCGACGTTCTCCGACCTGGCCAACTCGATCAGCCTGGAGCGCGGCTTCTGGCTGGGCGACGCGTTCGCCTCCGGCGGCTCGGTCGGCTACGACCACAAGGCGATGGGCATCACCGCCCGCGGCGCCTGGGAGTCCGTCGCCCGGCACTTCCGGGAACTGGGCATCGACGTGCAGAGCCAGGAGGTCACCGTCGTCGGCGTCGGCGACATGAGCGGCGACGTCTTCGGCAACGGCATGCTGCTCAGCGAGCAGCTGCGGTTGGTGGCCGCCTTCGACCACCGGCACGTGTTCCTCGACCCCACCCCGGATGCCGCGACCTCCTTCGCCGAGCGGAGGCGGCTCTTCCAGCTGCCCCGCTCGTCGTGGGCGGACTACGAGCGCTCGCTGATCAGCCCGGGCGGTGGCGTCTGGCCGCGGACGGCGAAGTCGGTGCCGGTGAGCGAGCCGATGCGCGAGGCGCTGGGCCTGGACGCCGTCGTCGAGCAGCTGACCCCGGCCGAGCTGGTCCGGGCCGTGCTGCTGGCCCCGGTGGACCTGCTGTTCAACGGCGGCATCGGCACCTACGTCAAGGCCGAGACCGAGAGCCACCTCGACGTCGGGGACAAGGCCAACGACGCGGTGCGGGTGGACGGTCGCGAGCTGCGCGTCCGGGTCGTGGGCGAGGGCGGCAACCTGGGCCTGACCCAGCGCGGCCGGGTGGAGTTCGCGCTGGCCGGGGGCCGGGTGAACACCGATGCGATCGACAACTCCGCCGGGGTGGACACCTCCGACCACGAGGTCAACATCAAGATCGCGCTCAACCGCGTGGTGGACGACGGTCGGCTGGACCCCGAGGGTCGGGCGGCGCTGCTGGCGTCGATGACCGAGGAGGTCGCGGCGCAGGTGCTCACCGACAACCACGACCAGAACTCCACCCTGGCCGGGGAGTCCAGCGCCGCGCGCAGCCTGCTCGACGCGCACAGCCGGTTCCTCCGCGCGCTGGAGCGCTCGGGCCGGCTGGACCGGGCGGTCGAGGCGCTGCCCGACGAGCGGGGCCTGAGCGAACGACGGCGGGACGGCGCCGCCCTCACCTCCCCCGAGCTCGCGGTGCTGCTGGCCTACGCCAAGCTCGAGGTGGACGACGCGGTGCTGCACTCCACGCTGCCCGACGACCCCGCGCTGGCCGACCTGCTCACCGACTACGTGCCGGGCGCGCTGCAGCGCCGCTTCCCCGAGGCCGTCGCGGCGCACCCGCTGCGCCGGGAGATCACCGCGACCGTGCTGACGAACCGCGCGGTCAACACCGCCGGGGTGACCGGGCTGTTCCGGCTGGCCGAGGAGACCGGCGCCCCGCTGGTCGCCGTCGTCCGCGCGCACACCGTGGCCCGCCGGGTGTTCGGCGTGGACCGGCTGTGGGACGCCGCCCGCGCGCTGGACAACCGGGTGCCGGCCGCCACCCAGGTGCAGCTGCGCACCGAGGCCTCCCGGCGGGCCGAGCGGGCCAGCCGCTGGCTGCTGCGGGTGCCCGAGCTGGCCGCCGAGCCCGCGCCCTCGATCGGCACCGTCACCGCCCGGTTCGCCGATGCCGTCGGCGCGGTGTCCCGGGACCTGCCGGAG
>JAOPVM010000044.1 GCA_025966215.1 Klenkia sp. | reverse complement strand
GGCAGCCGGCCGGTGGCCGCGCCGCGGGCGACCAGCACCCCGGCCTGGACCACGGCGCCGAGGGCGGTGAGCACCATGGCGGCGGTGCCGACCCGGCGGGCCTTCACCGGCTCGGTGGTGGTCCCGGCGTCGCTGCCGGTGGGGACGGCGCCGCCGCCGGCGCCGACCAGCTCCCGGGAGCGGGCCGGCGCGTGCTTGCCACCGAACGCGAGCTCGGCGCAGAACGCCACGACCGCCAGGGAGTAGAGCGCCACGGCGAGGGAGAAGAAGGTGTCCGACAACGCGGCGAGCGAGGGATCTGTCACGAGCTCGGGTTCTCCTCAGTCGTGCTGGTGCGGGGGTGGTCGGCGTCCCGGCGGGCCAGCGCGGCCGTGACGTCGTCGGTGAGAGCGGTGAAGCGTGGCGCGGTGTCCGCACTGCCGCGGGTCAACGAGCCCACGGCCAGGACGGTACCCGCGCCGTCGGGCCCGGCGGTGCTGCGGGCGAACACCCGTTCCCGGCGCAGCAGCAGCATGCCGAGCAGGCCCACGAGCACCGCGATGGAGGCGCCGAGCACCCACACCTGGCCGGGGTCGTGGTTCAGCTGCATGGCGGCGAACTGCTTGAGCCCGGAGAAGGTGATGACCGTGCCGTCGTCCAGGGTGGTGGACTCCCCCACCGACAGGTTGGCCCGGCCGACCTCGGTCAGCGCGCCCCGGTCGATCTGTGTCTGGTCGACCGAGTACACCGACTGCGGGAGACCGGAGTCCAGGCCCAGGTAGCCGCGGTAGACGAACAGCGCGACCTGCGGGTCCAACGGGCGTGGGTCGACCGACGTCAGGACGCCGCCCTGCACCGACCCGGTGGGGGCGAAGAAGCCCTCGAGCGCGAGCTGGTCGTCGCTGCCCGGGACGTCGGGGAGCTTGAGCGCACCCTGGCTGGCCATGGTCGCGGTGTCCGAGGGCAGGAACGGGGCCGAGACGTCGGTGAAGGCGTCCCCGTTCGGGAAGGAGACGGTGAAGACCGGGGAGAACCCGTGCCCGGTGGTGTAGACCCGCACGCCGTCCTCGCGCAGCGGGCTGTTCACCCCGATGGTGGTGTTCCGGCTGGCCTGCCCGGCCACGCCGTAGTCGATGTCGGCGGTGAAGGAGGCCGCGGTGAGGTTCTCCTCGTAGTCGGCCTTGAAGTCCTCCAGGCCCACGCAGAGCGGGGCCATGTCGGCGGCGTCGACCAGCGGGCCCGTGGAGTAGGTGTCGTACTGCTGGAAGGTGTTGCAGAACCGGTCGCCCTCGGTGACCAGGATCGACCCCTCGTAGCCCCACATCTTCCCGCCGGCCAGGCCCAGGAGGAGGGCCAGCAGCGCGACGTGGAAGACGACGTTGCCGGTCTCCTTGAGGAAGCCCTTCTCCGCGGAGAGCTCGGGGCCGTGCTCGCCCTCACGCCGGACGACGCGGAACCGGCGGACCCGCAGCTCCTCCTCGACCACGTCGAGGGTGGCGCCGGCGGGCAGCGGGCTGTCCAGGGTCGTGGACTCGGGCAGCCGGTGCAGGTGCCGCGGGGCCGGCGGGGGCTGGGCGACGACGGCGCGGGCGTGCTCGATCGCGCGGGGGACGACGCAGCCGATCAGCGACAGGAACAGCAGCAGGTAGATCGCGGCGAACCACGGCGAGGCGAAGACGTCGAACAGGAACAGCCGGTCCAGCACCGGGGCCAGCGTCGGGTGCTCGGCGAAGTAGCCGGAGACCTGGCTCTGGGACAGCGAGCGCTGGGGCAGCAGCGAGCCGGGGATGGCGGCCACGGCCAGCAGGAACAGCAGGATGAGCGCGGTGCGCATCGCGGTGAGCTGACGCCACCAGCGCAGCAGGGTCGTGCCCACCTGCGCCAGCGGGCCGGGCCGCGGCGGGGGTGTCGGGGACTCCGTCGGACGTTCGACGGTGGTGGTCACAGCAGGCCCTCCCCGAAGCCGGTGCTGGCGATCCAGGAGCGGAACCAGATCATCATCTCGGTCCAGGCGCCGGTGAGGAGCAGGAGCCCGACGACGATGAGCACCGCGCCGCCGAACCGGCTGACCGCGGCGGCGTGCCGGCGCAGGAACGTCGTCGCGCCCACCGCCCAGCGGGCGCCCAGGGCGACGAGCACGAACGGCACCCCGAGGCCGAGGCAGTAGGCGACGCCGAGGAAGGCGCCGCGGGACGCGGTGGCCTCGGTGAAGGCCAGCGAGTTGACCGCCGAGAGGGTCGGGCCCAGGCACGGCGTCCAGCCCAACCCGAAGACCACGCCGAGCAGCGGTGCGCCGGCCAGCCCGGTCGCGGGCTTCACCGACAGCTTCGCGGTGCGCTGCAGGAAGGGCAGCCAGCCCAGGAAACCCAGGCCGACGAGCACGGTGACCCCGCCCATGACCCGGGTGATGACGTCGGCGTGCACCAGCAGCAGCCGGCCCAGACCACCGAACGCGGCACCGAAGGCGACGAACACGGCGGTGAACCCGAGCACGAAGAGCACCGCGCCCAGCACCATCCGGCCCCGCGGGGACCGCTCGTCGACCGGGGCGCGCACCGCGGTGGCGACCACGCCGTCCCCACCCGCTGTCGGGGTGACGGGGGTGGCCGCGCGGACGCCGGTGCCGACCAGACCGGTGACGTAGGACAGGTAGCCGGGCACCAGCGGCAGCACGCACGGCGAGGCGAAGCTGATCAGCCCGACGAGTGCGGCGACGGCGCCGGCCACCAGCAGCGGGCCGTCGGTCACCAGTCCGGCGAAGGTCTCCCCCACGGCTCAGCCCTCGTCCAGGACCCGGTCGAGGGCGGCGCGGAGGTCCTCCTGGGACACCGCTGCGGTGTAGACGGCGGCCACCCGGCCCTCGCGGTCGAGCACGATCGTCGACGGGATGGCGGTGGCCGGGTAGTCCCGGAACGCCAGCGCGACCTCACCGGCCGGGTCGAACACCGAGGGGAAGGTGACGCCCACGTCGTCCACGAAGGCCTGCGCGAGCTGCTCCTGGTCCTTGACGTTCAGCCCGAGGAACTGCACGCCCTGGTCCTGCACCTCGGTGTAGACCTCCTGGAACTCCGGGGTCTCCACCCGGCAGGGCGGGCACCAGGAACCCCAGAAGTTCAGCACCGCGACGTCGCCGTCCAGGGACGTGGAGTCGAACTCCCCGCCGCCGAGCAGCGTGCCGGAGAACTCGGGGCCCGAGGCCCGCTCGGCCTCCGGGATGACGTCGCCGGACGGGGTGCCCGCGACGAACCGGAACTGCCCTCCGTTGTTGACGTCGACGGCGTCGGATCCGGTGGAGCACCCGGCCAGGGCGGCACCGGCGAGCACGAGGCCGAGCAGCTTCCTCATGCCCCGCCCACCGTGCCCTTCCCCGCGGGGCCGGCCGGCTCGGCGTAGTCGACCCGGGCCAACCGGTCGCCCTGGAAGGTGAACGAGGTGACGCTGGCCAGGCCGCACTCCCGCTTGCGGGGGTCGTGCAGGTAGGAGCGGCCCTCGGCGTTCAGCCGCAGGGTCCAGATCGGCAGCTGGTGGCTGACGCAGACCGCGGCCGAGCCACGGGCGGCGTCCCGGGCGGTGTGCACCGCGCCGGTCATCCGCTCGGCGATCTCGGTGTACGGCTCGCCCCAGGAGGGCTTCCACGGGTTGCGCAGCCGCCACCAGTTGGCCGGGTGCCTGAGCGCGCCGTCGCCGACGCCGAAGGTCTGGCCCTCGAAGGAGTTGCCGGCCTCGATCAGCCGCTCGTCGGTGGCGACGGTGAGGTCCAGCGCGGTCGCGATCGGGGCCGCGGTCTCCTGCGCGCGCTGCAGCGGCGAGGCCACCAGGTGGGTGATCGGCGTGCGCGCGGCGAACCAGTCGGCGGCCGCGGCGGCCATGCCGTGCCCGGCCTCGGACAGGTGGAACCCGGGCAGCCGGCCGTAGAGCACCCCGGTCGGGTTGAACACCTCGCCGTGTCGCATCACGTGCACCACGGTGGTCTCGGCGGTGGTCACGGCTGGAGCACCTCCGCGTCGTGCGAGACCTCCGAGGCGGTCCCCGGGGTGGCCCCGGCGGCGGCGCGGGCCGCGGCCGGCAGCGCGTCGAGCACGTGGGAGACCGCCTCGTCGTCCATGGCTGCGTTGACGAACCACGACTCGAACGCCGAGGGCGGCAGGTAGACGCCCTGGGCGAGCATCGCGTGGAAGAACGCGGTGTGCTGCGCGGTCTCCTGGGTGCGGGCGTCGTCGTAGTCGCGCACCACGCGCTCGTCGGGCACGAAGAAGACCGAGAACATCGACCCGGCCTGCTGCACCCGGTGCGGCACCCCGGCCGCCGACAGCGCGGTCGAGACCGCGCCGCGCAGGGTGGCGGCGACGGCGTCGCAGCGCTCGTAGACCTCGGGGGTGCAGTGCCGCAGCGTGGTCAGCCCGGCGGCGACCGCCACCGGGTTCCCGGCCAGCGTGCCGGCCTGGTAGACCGGCCCGAGCGGGGCCAGCTGCTTCATCAGGTGCGCCTTGCCGCCGAACGCAGCGGCCGGCAGGCCACCGCCCATCACCTTGCCGAAGGTGAACAGGTCGGCCTCGACCGGCTCGAGGCCGTACCAGCCGGACCGGGACACCCGGAACCCGGTCATCACCTCGTCGACGACCAGCAGCGCGCCGTGCGCGGCGGTGATCCGGCGCAGGTGCGCGTTGAACCCGTCGAGCGGCGGCACCACGCCCATGTTCCCCGGCGAGGCCTCGGTGATGACGCAGGCGATCCGGTCGCCGCGCTCGGCGAAGACCGCCTCGACCGCCGCCACGTCGTTGTAGGGCAGCACGACGGTGTCCGCCGCGGCCCCGGTGGTGACCCCCGGGGTGTCCGGCAGGCCCAGG
>JAOPVM010000010.1 GCA_025966215.1 Klenkia sp. | reverse complement strand
CGGGGGCGCGCTCGACCAGCGCCCGCTCGTCGGCGTAGGCCAATCGGCCCGACAGCTCGGCGAGTGGCACCCAGGCCACCTCGGTGACCTCGACGTCCTCGTCGGAGAGCTCGCCGCCCACGGCGCGCAGCAGGAAGTGGTGCACGGTCTTGTGCACCCGTCGTCCGTCGGCGACGAACCAGAAGTCGATGATCCCCAGCGGGGCGACCACCTCGCCCAGGATGCCGGTCTCCTCGGCCACCTCGCGGACGGCGGTGTCCTCCGGGGTCTCGCCGGCCTCGATGTGCCCCTTGGGCAGCGACCAGAGCAGCCGGCCACGGCGGTCGGTCCGGCCGATCAGGGCCGCGCGGGGTCCGGTGCCGTCGTCGTCGGCGACCACCAGGCCACCGGCGGAGGTCTCGTCGACCCGGCGCAGCCGACGGCCCGGGCGTCGTCGCCCGCCCGTCCCAGCCATGCCAGCAGGGTAGCGCGGGCCACGGCAGTAGCCTGGCTGGTCGTGTCCGTCGAGCCTCCGCGTCGCCCCGCGGGTGACCCCTCTCCCGAGCCCGTCCCCGAGGCGGTGCAGGAGACCGTCCGCGCCCTGGTCGACCTCACGCCGGTGCTGGGCGAGCTGGGCGAGCGGTTCACCGCGGCCGGGCACGAGGTGCACCTCGTCGGCGGGTCGGTCCGCGACGCGTTGCTGGCCGCCGGGGCCGGCGGGTCCCGCCCGGGTGACCTGGACCTGACCACCTCGGCCCGCCCCGAGGAGACCCTCGCCGTCCTGGCCGGGTGGGCCGGCTCCACGTGGAACACCGGCATCGCCTTCGGGACGGTCGGCGCCGAGGTCCGCGGCGAGCGGCTGGAGATCACCACCTACCGGGCCGACCGCTACGACCGGGAGTCCCGCAACCCCGAGGTCGCCTGGGGCGACTCCCTGGTCGACGACCTCGCCCGCCGGGACTTCACCGTCAACGCGATGGCCGTGTCCCTGGGCCCGGACCGCACCGTCACCGACCCCTTCGGTGGCCTCGGCGACCTGCTGGCCCGGCGGCTGCGCACCCCCGGCCTGGCCACCGACTCCTTCGCCGACGACCCGCTGCGCATGCTCCGCGCCGTCCGGTTCGTCGCCCAGCTCGATCTCACCCCGGTGCCCGAGGTCGTCGAGGCGATGACCGAGCTGGCCCCCGAGCTGGCCCGGATCACCGCCGAGCGGGTGCAGCACGAGTTCTCCCGCACGTTGCTCAACCCCGCGCCCCGCGCCGCCCTGGAGCTCTTCGTGGCCACCGGGCTGGCCGACGTCGTCCTGCCGGAGTTGTCCGCGCTGCGGATGGAGATCGACGAGCACCACCAGCACAAGGACGTCTACACCCACTCCCTCACCGTGCTCGACCAGGCGATCGCCCTGGAGCTCGCCGACCCGCAGGCGCCGTCCCCGCACCTGGTCCTGCGGCTGGCCGCCCTGCTGCACGACATCGGCAAGCCGGCCACCCGCCGGCACGAGCCCCGCGGCCGGGTCTCCTTCCACCACCACGAGGTGGTCGGCGCCAAGCTCGTGCGCAAGCGGCTGCTGGCGCTGAAGTACCCCAAGGAGGTCGTGGAGCAGGTCTCCCGGCTGACCTTCCTGCACCTGCGTTTCCACGGCTACGGCTCCGGCGAGTGGACCGACTCCGCCGTCCGCCGCTACGTCACCGACGCCGGGGACCTGCTGGCCCGGCTGCACAAGCTGGTGCGCTCGGACTCCACCACCCGCAACAAGCGGCGCGCGGCGATGCTCTCGGCCACCTACGACTCGCTGGAGACCCGGATCGCCGAGCTGTCGGAGGCCGAGGACCTCGCCCGGGTGCGCCCCGACCTCGACGGTAACCGGATCATGGAGCTGCTGGAGATCTCCCCCGGCCCCGACGTCGGCCTGGCCTGGCGCTTCCTCAAGGAGCTGCGCCTCGAGCGCGGCCCGCTGGACCCCGACACCGCCGAGTCCGAGCTCCTCACCTGGTGGCGCAGCCGCTGAACGGAGGGTCGGCGTGCTGGTGCCTCCCGTCGACCACCACGTGCACGAGACGCTCCCCGACGGCGTCGTCCTGCGCCTGGGTCACCGGCTGGGCTCGGGTCCGAACTCGGCCCGCTGGTCGCCTGAGCGGAGGGCAGCTGTGGAGGAGACCTCCGCGGTGGCACTCCACAGGCGGTAGGCGAGGGCGAGGAGGAGGTAGCCGGCGCCGACGACGAGGAGGACGGGGACGCTGACGCCGGACCGGGGGAGGACGACGGCGCCCAGCACGAGGGCGGCGACGAACGTGGCGTTGAAGACGGTGTCGTAGACGGAGAAGACCCGGCCGCGGAAGTCGTCGTCGACGACCTCCTGCAGGGTGGTGTCCACGCAGATCTTCACCGCCTGGGCGACGAAGCCGAGGACGAAGCCGGCGGCCACGATGGTGGGCGGGAGGAACGGCAGTCCCAGGGCCAGCTGACCGACCCCGCCGAGCACCAGGGCGCCGGTCGTCCACCGCACCTTGCCCCAGCGGCGGACCGCCCACGGGGTGACCGTGGCCGCGAGGAGCGTGCCGACGGCGCCGGCGGCCAGCACCTGGGCCAGCCCACCGAGTCCGGCCGGGAAGAGCGTGCTGCCCCCGGTGAAGGTGTTCCGGTAGAGCAGCAACGTCATCAGGGTGAGCAGCCCGTACCAGACCCGGTGCACGGCCATCACGGCCAGCACGGCCGTGACCGGGGGGTGGGCGAGCACGTGCCGGGCGCCGGCGACCAGGCCGTGCAGGACGTCGCGGGCCGAGGACGTCGCCGTCCGGGTGAGGTGGTCGGGGCCCAGGTGCGGCCGGGAGAAGCCGGCGACGACGGCCGAGGCCACCAGGTAGGGGACGCCGGAGAGCAGTGCCAGCAGCGCGTACCCGCCGTTGCCGGGGCCGAGCAGCCCCAGCGCGGCCACCGCCACCCCGCCGCCGATCACGGTGGACACCGCGCCCGAGGTGGTGGACAGCGCGTTGGCCGAGACGAGCACGCCGCGATCCACGGTGTGCGGCAGGCCGGCGGACAGCGCGGACAGCACGAACCGGTTGACCGAGAAGACGCTGAGCCCGGCGAGGAAGAAGGCCGGCCCGCCGACCCCGGCCCAGGTGACGGTGGCGACGAGGGCGACCAGGCCGGCCCGCAGCACGTTGGCCCACAGCAGCACCTGACGGCGGCTCCACCGGTCCAGCCAGACGCCGACGAAGGGCCCGACCAGCGTGTAGGGCAGCAGCAGGACGGCGAAACCGAGGGCCACGTCGAGGGGGTCGGTGGCCTGCTGGGGGTTGAACAGCACGGTGCCGGCCAACGCGGCCTGGAAGACCCCGTCCCCGAACTGGGAGGACAGTCGGGTCAGCAGCAGTCGGCGGAAGTCCCCGCGGGCCAGCAGCCGACGTGCCACCACCGCACGTCCGGCCACCCCCAGCACCCTACGTCCGGGCAGACCGGACGGATCGGCACGTGTGGACGGCACCGCCGGACACCGATCCTGGGGCACACTGGCAGCCGATGAACCCGGTGCCCGCCTCGTCCGACCCGGAGCGTCGGCCTGCCGCCTCGGCCGCGGGCCGGCCGTCCCCGGTCGTCGCCCCCGCGGTCTCGATCGGCACGCTGGGCGACGTCCGGCCCGGCTCGCTGCTGGTGGCCATGCCGCTGCTGACCGATCCGACCTTCGCCGGCACGGTGGTCTACGTGCTCGACCACTCCGCGTCCGGCACGGTGGGCGTGGTGCTCAACCGGCCCAGCGAGGTGGCCATCCACGACGTGCTGCCGGGCTGGGCCGACCTCGCCGTCGACCCGGGCGTCTTCCACGTCGGCGGACCCTGCGAGAGCGAGACGGCGCTGTGCCTGGCGGTGGCCACCGGCCGGCCGGGCGCGGCGCTGCAGGTGGTGGACGGCGACGTGCACCTGGTGGACCTGGACTCCGACCCCGACGACCTGGGTCCGGGCATCGCCGGGCTGCGGGTGTTCGCCGGGTACGCCGGGTGGTCCCCGGGCCAGCTCGGCGGGGAGATCGCCGAGGGCGCCTGGGCCTGCCTGGCCGGCGAGCCCGAGGACGTCGTCTCCACCGTCGGTGGGGCCGCGCTGTGGCGTTCGGTGCTGGGTCGGCAGACCGGTCGCCGGGCCGTGCTCTCCACCGCCCCCGCGGACCCGTCCCAGAACTGAGCGCGTCGGGCGCGGAGCGCGGCGCGCTCTGGTAGAAGTGAGCTGCGGGAGGGACGGTCTGGGGAAGAGACCGTCCCTCCCGCCTCCACGTCAGAACCCGAGCTCGGCCACCACGTCCGGGTAGTCCGCGGCCTGCGCGGTGACGTCCTCACCGGGCAGCGTGATCGAGCGTCCGCCGTGGTCGGCGAGGGTGACCGTGACGTCGAAGGTCTGGTCGGTGAGCCGGGTGACGTACTGCAGCAGCAGCCGGTCGGCCGCCGACACGGCCACCGTGGTGCCCTCCCCGAACTGGTAGACGCCGGCGAGCTGGCCGTTGACCGAGGACTGGCCCTGCCACGTGTAGTCGCGCTCGAGGAAGGCGCGCGGGTCGTCGTCGGCACGGGCCGAGAGCCGCGGCACCAGCTGGACCAGCACGTCGATCAGCGACGCCGTCCCGTCGGGCCGGGTGCTGGAGATCGGGCGCTGCAGGTAGGTGACGTCGGGGCGGCCGGCGGTGGCGATCGCCTCGGTCAGCCCGGGGACGTCGCCGTACCAGAGGTCGGTGGCGGTGAAGAACAGCGTGCGGGTGTCGTCGGGCCGCCCGTCGCCGTAGCTGGTGACGGCCTGCGCGCTGCCCTCGCCGCGGCGGAAGTCGACCTCGCCGGTCAGGGTGAGCACGCTGCCCTCGGCGAACGGCGCGGCGACGGTGAAGTCGGCGCCACCGGCCTCGAAGTCCCGGTACAGCAGGCCGGCGAGCACGTCGGCCTCCTCGGCGGTGATCGGGTCACCGGGCGCGCGGGTGGCCGAGGCGCCGCCGTCGTCCCCGCAGCCGGCGAGCAGCGCCAGCACCAGACCGAGGACGAGGACGAACAGGCGGGGCCGGGCGGACATGGCCTCAGCCTAGGAGGACCCCCTGGACGCCCGAGGGGCCCGGACCAGCAGGTCCGGGCCCCTGTGCCTCAGCTGTCGACGTCCCCGCGGATGAACGCCTCGACGGCGTCCCGGGCCTCGGAGTCGCTGTACTGCACCGGCGGGCTCTTCATGAAGTACGACGACGCCGACAGGATCGGGCCGCCGATGCCGCGGTCCAGGGCGATCTTCGCCGCCCGGACGGCGTCGATGATGATGCCGGCGGAGTTCGGGGAGTCCCACACCTCGAGCTTGTACTCCAGGTTCAGGGGGACGTCGCCGAACGCGCGGCCCTCGAGGCGCACGTAGGCCCACTTGCGGTCCGAGAGCCACGGCACGTGGTCCGACGGGCCGATGTGCACGTTGCCCTTGCCC
>JAOPVM010000472.1 GCA_025966215.1 Klenkia sp. | reverse complement strand
GGTCATGACGACCGTCAAGATCGACGTCTCCGGCCAGACCGTCACCGCCGCCGTCACCAAGGAGGCCGTGGAGGACCTGGGCCTGGCCGTGGGTTCCCCGGTCGTCGCGTTGGTGAAGTCCACCGAGGTCATGCTCGGCGTCGAGGACTGACCCGCTGCCCCGCCGCCGGACCGGCGGCGGGGGGGGGCCTCAGCTCGGGGCCGGCAGGTCCCGACTCCTCGGTGCGGGGCAGGCGTCCGGCCAGGCCTGCTCGTCGGCGTCGAAGACCCGGCTGCGGGTGAGGAACCGGACTCCCTCCGGTGCCTCCAGGCTGGACCCGGCGCCACGCCCGGGGACGACGTCGAGCAGCAGCTGGGTGTGCTGCCACAGCACGAACTGCGGACCGGCGATCCACACCGGGGACAGCTCGTCGGGGACGGGCTGCCCCGGCGTCAGGACCGGTGCGGGGGTCCCCGGAGAGGCGTCGTCGAGCAGGCCGAGGAGCACGTCCTCGTCGCCCACGATGAAGTCGCTCCGCGGGCAGCACATCGGCGCCGACCCGTCGCAGCAGCCGCCGGACTGGTGGAACACCAGCGGACCGTGCGTGCCCCGGAGGCAGCGGACGACGGCCGCAGCCTCCGGGGTGATCGCGACGCGATCGACGGCGGGCCCGGTCAGAGGAAGCCCTGGGCCTGGTCGGTGTAGCTGACCAGCAGGTTCGTGGTCTGCTGGTGGTGGTCCAGCATCATCGTGTGGTCCTCCCGGCCGATCCCGGAGGCCGTGTCGCCGCCGAAGGCCGCGCGGGCAGGGTGGGCGCGGTAGCAGTGGGTCCACACCCGACCGGCGTGGATCTCCCGTGGGGCCCGGTAGGCGGTGTTCCCGTTGCGGCTCCACACGCCGGCGCCCAGGCCGTGGAGCGTGTCGTTGGCGATGGTCATCGCCTGGTCGTAGTCGGCGAACGCGGCCACCGGACAGCACCGGGCCGAAGATCTCCTCCTGGAAGCCCCGCACGTCGTTGCGGCCCTCGAAGATCGTCGGCTGTACGGAGAACCCGCCGTTCAGGTCCCCGCCGAGCATCGACCGCTCGCCACCGGTGACCAGCAGCGCACCCTCGGCCTTGCCGATGTCGATGTAGGACAGGATCTTCTCCAGCTGGTCGTTGCCGGCCTGCGCGCCGATCATCGTGTCGGTGTCCAGCGGGTTCCCTGTCGGACGGCCGTGGTGCGGATGGCCCCCAGCTCGAGGAACTCGTCGTAGACGGAGGCCTGGATGAGCGCCCGGGACGGGCAGGTGCACACCTCGCCCTGGTCGAGGGCGAACATCGTGACGCCCTCCGGTGCCTTGTCCTGGAAGGCGTCGTCCTCGGCCATCACGTCGGCGAAGAAGGGGTTCGGGCTCTTCCCGCCCAGCTCCAGCGTCGTCGCGATCAGGTTCCGGCTGGCGTACTGCAGGATCAGCCGCCCGGTCGTGGTCTCCCCGGTGAACGCGGTCTTCCGGATCCGGGACGACGACGCCAGCGGCTTGCCGGCCTCCACGCCGAACCCGTTGACGATGTCGAGCACGCCGGCGGGCAGCAGGTCCCCGACCAGCTCGATGAGGTGCAGGATCGAGACGGGGGTCTGCTCGGCGGGCTTGAGGACGACGGCGTTCCCCGCCGCCAGCGCGGGGGCGAGCTTCCAGACCGCCATCAGGATCGGGGAGTTCCAGGGCATGATCTGCCCGACCACGCCCAGGGGCTCGTGGAAGTGGTAGGCCACGGTGCCGTCGTCGACCTGGGAGATGCCGCCCTCCTGCGGACGGCGCCGGCGAAGCAGCGGAAGTGGTCGATGGCCAGCGGGAGGTCTGCGGCCAGGGACTCCCGGACCGGCTTGCCGTTGTCCCAGGACTCGATGACGGCGAGGTCCTCGAGGTCTGCCTCCATCCGGTCGACGATCCTCAGGAGCACCCCGGCGCGTTCCTGGGGCGAGGTCGTCCCTCAGGCGGGCGCGGCGGCCCAGGCGGCGTCCAGCGCGGCGTCGATGTCGGCGGCGGTGCCACGGGCGACCTGCGGGTGGACCTCGCCGGTCACCGGGGTGGGGTTGTCGAAGTACTCGCCGGTGGCCGGCGGGGCCCACTGCCCGTCGATCCAGTTGTCGTAGCGCGGCTTGACGTCGATCGTGCTGTCGCTGCTGCCCGGCGCTGGGTAGACGGCCATCTGGTCCTCCTCGACTGGGAACGGTGGAGGTGACCGGCGCCACGTCAGCGTGCGAGGTCGGGGGTTGCATCGAGGTGGCGGCGGCAACCGTCACGCAACGCGCCTCCGGGACCGGACGACGCGACCGGTCAGTAGCCGAGCAGGCGGGCCTCCACCTCGTTCAGGCGCAGCCGGGCCTCGGTGTGCCGAGGGCTGCCCGGTAGCACCCGGTCCAGCACGGCCTGCCAGATCGCCGGGTCGTCGCCGTCCACGGTGTCGGCGAACTCGATCAGCAGGTCGACGTGGGCGTGGGCGACCAGTGCCTGCCGCACGTGTCGGGCGACCCTGTCCCGCAGGACGACGGTCGACGGGGCAGTCGAGCGGGGGAGCAGTGGGCCGCGGTAGAGCTCCATCGCCCGCCGGTGCGCGCCCCGCCGCAGCAGCGACAGCACCTCCAGGGCGTCCACCCGAATGGGGTGCGCCAACTGGTAGGGGCGGGAGCTGACCAGGGTGCCGGGCAGGAACCGGCGCAGCCGGTACATCTCCGCCCGCACCGTGATCGCCTGCACCTCAGGGTCCCAGCACTGCACCGCCAGCTCCTCGGCGTGCCGACCCTGGGCCCGCTCGGCGGCCACCGCCAGGCACAGCAGCAGGTCGGTGTGCCGTGGCGAGAGCTCCACCACCGCGCCCGCACCGCGCAGCAGGCCCCGGCTACGCCCCAGGACCAGCAGCTCGATCAGCGGTGCCCCCGGCACCGACCGCCCCGTGGACACCGGGGCCGGGTGCTCCGAGGGCGTCTGGCTCAACGCGTGGGCCACGAACCTGACCAGGGCCAACACGGCCGGGGTCGCCACGTGGTCCCCGCCCATCAGCGCCACCGTGCCCCACATCTGGCCGTGCTCGTCCCGCAGCGGCGCTGCCGCGCCGGCGAAGGGCCGCAACGCCACGACGTGGTGTTCGGCCCGCAGCACCTGGCAGCACTCCCCGGTCGACAGGGACGTGCCCACGGCATTCGTCCCCACCGCGTCTTCGGCCCAGCGCGCCCCCGGCACCAGTCCCACGGCTGCCGCCCGCTGGGCCATGCTCCACGCCCCGCCGGTCCAGGCCACGTGCCCCTCAGCGTCGGCCAGCACCACCACCATGCCGTCGGCGGCCGCGTCATCGACCAGCATCGACCCGACCACCTCCACCGCCACCGCCCAGCGGTCCTGCCCGGTCAGCGACTCGACCGCCGCGCCCCCCAGCCACTCCGGCGCCCGGGACAGGGCCGAGCTCACCCCGGCAGCGATCGAGCGCTGCCACGACGCCCACACCTCCGGGCGCACCGCCGGCACGGCCGGTTCGATCCCTGCGTCCCCGCCCAGGGCAGTCAGCCAGGCATGGGCCTCCTCGACGGCCCGTTGACTGTCCAGCGGAACGGGGGCCGAGAGGGCGAACCGAGGACGACGCACCACGCCACCGCGGGCATCAGACATCAGTCACCCGAGCGCCCGGGCCGGCTCACGCAGACGGGCTGCGAAGCCGGCGTTCGCGACGTCGGCGATGCCGGTGAGTATCCCGCCACCGGCACTGCTGGAGGCCGCGGACGACGTCGCCGCGGCCTCGCCGGAGGGTCCACTGCACGCCGTGAGGCCAGGAGCCCGGCGGCGGTCACGGTGAGGGGGGCGAGCAGGCGCATCAGCACACTCCGACGTAAGATCCGCGACAGCGGATTTCCAGAGCCTATACATCCGCAGGCGCGGAACCCCCCGCCGTGGGCCCGAAGGCCGGTACGTCCTGGAAGCTGCCTGACCTGCCCCGCCCAGCGCCGCGGTGGTTGCTGGCTCAGGCGGTGGCGGGGAGGTGGGGTGCGCTGCGCCGCAGCGCGGCGACGGCGGGTGCGCCGGTGAGCAGGCCGGCGAGGATGCCGATCTGCATGAGGAACCAGAACCGGACATCGGTGGCCGGGGGCATGAGGCCGTTGACGTGCAGCAGCAGCATCCAGCCGCCCATGCCGATGTCGAAGGCGAGCACGGTGACAGCGGCGCGGGTGAACGCGGTCGGGGTGCTGGCGCCGTCAGTCGTGCGCTCGTGGACGGTGAGCAGCGCGATGGCCACGACCGCGATGGCGGCGATCATGACCCACAGGTCGGTGCCGGCGATGGTGAGTCCGGAGGCGAGGACCAGGGGGACACCGACGAGGTGGGCCAGGGCTGAGGCGCTCCCGCCGGGCAGGCTGTCCACGACGATGGGTCGGGCGTCGGTGCCGCGGCCACCGGTCCGGGGCCGTCGGCCGTGGCGCCGATGGAGCACCAGGGCGGCGGGTCCCAGGAACAGAGCTGAGCCGACCCAGCTGATCTCGGCGGTGACGGTGCGGTACCGGTGACCGCGGGCCCACACGTCGGCGGCGATCGCCGCCGCGCTCAGCAGTGCCAGGACCCCGTAGGTCCAGGCCAGCGGCGTCAGCCACTCCGGCAGTGCGGCACCCATCGTGTTCATGTCCATGTCGTCGTCATCCCTGGGGGTGGGGGCGGCTCGTCGAGAGCTGCCGGGGTGAGGTGCGGGGCCGCCGGGACGGCCGCGGGGCACGAAAGGCCTGGCGGCTGAGGCCGGCTGGGTACAGAAGGGCGGAGCGCCTGCACGGCGATGCGGTGCCGCGGGGGCGCTGTGCGTCGATGGCCCAGCGGGGGACCCGGGGGGTGGCGCGGGGTGGGGGTCAGAGGGCGACCGACGCTGCGCGGGCTGCTCGGAGCCCGTGGAGGGCGGGGCTGCGCCGCGGTGCGACGCAGCCCCACACGCGGCAGCTACTGGGTGGCCAGGCTCTGCAGGAGCTGTTCCATCTCGGTGATCTCGGTGCCCTGGGAGGACTGGACGTCCTGGGCCAAGGCGATCGCCTGGGGGTCCTCGCCGTCGTCGATCTCGGTCTGGGCCATGCCCACGGCGCCGGTGTGGTGCTCGAGCATCATCTGCAGCCACAGGCGGTCGAACTGCACACCGCTGGCGGCCTCCAGGGAGGACATGTCCTCCTCGGTCATCATCCCGCCCATCCTGGAGTGGTCCATCCCCGACGTCTCGCTGTCGGCGCCCCAGCTGTCCAGCCAGCCGTCGAGGGTGTCGATCTCGGGTTCCTGGGCGGCCTGGATGCGGTCGGCCAGGTCCAGGACGTCGGGGTCGGTGGAGCGGTCGGCCACCAGGTCGGCCATCGACACCGCCTGCTCGTGGTGCGCGATCATCGACTGGGCGAAGGTGATGTCGGCGGCGTTGAACGTCGCATCAGCCGGGACCGTCGTCGGTGTCTCCGAGGCTGCGGTGTTCTCGCTGCTGGAGCAGGCCGACAGGGCCACCGAGGCGGCGACGAGGGCGCCGAGGATCCCGGCGGCGCGGGTGGGATGAGAACTGCGAGTGGAGCGGGTCACGACGTGCTTGCTGAGCACAGGGTCTCCTGAGGGGTGCCGCGCCCGGCAGGGCGGGCGCGAGGGGTCGTGGACGATGGAGCACGCGACTCCGAGCCACACGTGGCCACGGGCGTCAGGTGGTTCGGCCTAGACCCTCAGCACGCAGAGACGACTCAGTTCAGGAGTGGGCGCGCAGGCCACGGCGCGGTCGACGACGACCCGCACAGCGCCGGTCGCCCGGGTGCAGGTGGTGAGCAGTCGACGTCGGGCCGACCAGGCGGCCAGGACCGCCAGCACCACACCGACCCCGCCGGCCAGCACGGCCAGGCACACCGTCAGGACGTGCGCCGCGGAGCCGTGTCCGTCGGGGTCACCGGCGGAGTGCCCGGGATCGGACTGTGCCGCGGATGCACCGTGCTCGAGTGCCAGCACCATGCCCCCGGCGGCCGACTCCGGCCCGCCAGCCGAGACCGATGTGGACGCAGGCATCGTCATGCCCGTCATCTCCGAGTCGGCGGCGACGCAGCTCAGGCCGTGCATGCTGAACACCGCGGCCAGGAGCAGCAGGGCCCACAACAGACGTGCGCGCATCACACCTCCGCCCCGTTGCTCATACCCCACCAGGGTACGCACGGTCCCCACGACGCGGGTGGTCCTCGGTGCAGGTGGTCTGGACGCGGTCCCGGGCAGACATGCGACCGGCGCGGACTCCGGTGGCGATCACGAGGACCTCGGCCACCTCGTGGGTGACGATCACCGCCGCCAGGGACACGACCCCCAGCGCGGCCGGCGGGATCAGCACGATCGGGATCGCCGCGGACAGGGCCAGGCTCTGCAGCATGATCCCGGGCCCTCCTGGCGTGGGCCGAGGTGGCAGGCACCCACATCCGTCGCCCGCGGACGTCACGCAGCAGGCGCTGCCCTCCCGCACCCGGCCTCAGCCTGAGCTGGGCGGGACCGGCAGTCGGGGGTGGTCGGCGTCCAGGACGGCCTCCGGCGGCGCGATCCCGGCCAACGCCAACAGGGCCCGTCCTGTGTCGGTGAGCCGGTACATGACCAGCTTGCCGTCCTTGCGGGAGACAGCCAGACCGGCGGTGCGCAGCACCCGCACGTGGTGGGACACCAGGTTCTGGCTCGCCCCGGCGATCCATGCCAGGTCGCACACGCACAGCTCGTCGCCGGCCTGCAGCGCCGCGGCGATCCGCAGCCGCTGAGGGTCGGCGAGGGCCTTGAACCGCAGCGCGGGGCCCCCGGCCTGCTCCACGTCGGGGAGCTCGGCTCGGACGGCCTCGGCGTGCGGGAGGTCCAGGCACAGCAGTTCGCAGCGGTCGACCGCCATGACGGCTCCTCACGTCGATGCGCCGAGATCGGTGCAGGAGACAACCTACAACACCCCAACGCATGTTGGTACGTTTGCTGCTGGGCGCCGTGGATGCACTGCAGGTCCGGGCTCGGTGACCGCCCCCTGATGTGAGGAGCCTCCCGATGCGGTCCAACCTGGCGGTGTCTGCCGCGCTGGTCGCGGCTTTCGCTCTCGTCGTGGGCGGGGTGGTGTGGCTGACCTCAGACCGGAGCGAGACCGCCGCGGGTGGCTCGGATGCCGTCGTCCGGTCCGACAGCCACCGGCTCGGGCCGGCCGGGGACGGCGAGGTGACGTTGGTGGAGTTCCTGGACTTCGAGTGCGAGTCCTGCCTGGCCGCCTACCCGGTGGTGGAGCAGCTGCGGGAGGACTACGCCGGGCAGGTCACCTTCATCGCCCGCTACTTCCCCGTCGACGGGCACGCCAATGCCCGCAACGCCGCCGTCGCGGTGGAGGCCGCTGCGATGCAGGGCCAGTTCGAGGCGATGTACCAGCAGATGTACGCCACGCAGACCCAGTGGGGTGAGCAGCAGACCCCGCAGGCCGACCTGTTCCGGGCGTTCGCCGTCGATCTGGGTCTGGACATGGACGCCTACGACGAGGCTGTGGCCGATCCCGCCACCCTGGAGCGGGTGCTGGCCGACCGGGACGACGGCCTGGCCCTGGGTGTGCAGGGCACCCCGACGTTCTTCCTGAACGGTGAGCAGCTCACCGTCGGGTCGGCAGCGGAGCTCATCGCCGCCGTCGACGCCGCCGTCCAGGAGCAGCCGTGACGTCGGTCCACGCCCACTCCCGCGGCGCCGGTTCCCGCAGCGCCCGGCACGATGCCGGCGGGGTGCCGGGCGGGTTGGATCGCCGGTTGGGCGTGGGGTTGCTGGTCGGCGGCGGGGTGGGGCTCGTTGCTGCGTTCGTGCTGGCGGTGGAGAAGTACCGGCTGCTCACCGACGCCGGCTACGTGCCCACCTGCAGCATCAACCCGGTGCTGTCCTGCGGGTCGGTCATGGACAGCCCGCAAGCGGAGGCGTTCGGGTTCCCCAACCCGCTGCTGGGGCTGATCGGCTTCACCGCCGTCCTGGTCGCCGGCGCCGTGCTGGCCGGCGGTGCCCGGCTGCCGACGTGGTTCTGGGCCGGCGTGCAGGCCGGGGTGAGCGCAGGGGTTCTCCTCGTGCACTGGCTGATCGAGGCCAGCCTCTACCGCATCGGGGCCCTGTGCCCGTACTGCATGGCCGTGTGGGTCGTCGTCATCGCCGTGTTCACCGCTGTCACCGCCCGCAACCTCACCGCGGTCGCCCACCGGCTGCCCGCGCCGGCCGCGGCGGCCGTCGATGTGCTCGCCCGACGGCAGTCCGTGGTGGTCACCGCATGGCTGCTGCTGATCGCCGCCCTCATCACCGCCCGGTTCTGGACGTACTGGAGCACCCTCCTTGGTTGAACAACCCGCACCGCTGGCCCGCCGCGACCGCTGACCCGGGCCGGCCGCGGTCACCCGGCGCAGCGTCCTGGCCGCCGGAGTGCTCGCCACGGTCGGCGCCGGCAGTACCGACGGCGGCGACGCCAGCACCGCGGGAGAGGGCGGCGGGGACCTCGACTCCTCCGGTGCCACCCCGGTAGGGCAGCTCATGCCCGCTGACGCCCGCCGGTCGGCGCCGGCGTCCAGCGGTGCTCTCCTGGACGGCACGGGCTTGACCTGCAGGTCTGCCTGCTGCGGGCCGTGGTCGGACGAGCACCCCCGACCCGTCCGGCGGCTCGGCGCGGGCTTCCGCGCCCCACTCCGGCCGGACCTCGTGCGCTCCAGCCCCAGAGCTCTGCCGGAGGGGCCGGGGGAACGGTCACCGGTCAGTTGGGGACCAGGCGGTTCTGTCGGCGGTTGCCGGGTATCCCGGGGTCCAGCCGCCCCCAGACCCAGGAGCCCCGCATGCGCCGCCCGCTGTTCGTCCCGTTCCTCGCTGCCACCGGGCTGATCGTGCTCGCCGCCTGCTCTGACGAGGCTGAGGTGCGCCCCGATGGTGAAGTCGTCGGGGGCAACGCGGGCGTCGACGAGGTCGTGGACGCCGACATCACGGTGCAGGACGTCGAGCTGGAGTTCGTCCCGGGCGGCTATCAGGCCGGTGACGACGCGAGCCTGTACCTGGCCATCACCAACACCGGGGATTCAGCGGCCGAGTTGGTCCAGGTCCGCAGCGACGGTGCCGCCTCCGTGCAGGGCGACCTGCCGATCACCGCGCCGGCCAACGACAACGTCTACGTGGGCGCCGAGGGCGGCCCGGACCTGACGTTGGTCGACCTGGTCCAGGCGCGCGGGTCATCCCAGTCCGTACCGGTGACGTTCGTGTTCGCTGACGGCGACCAGGTGACGGTGGAGGCCGTGGTCGCAGCCAGCCCGGCCCAGCCCTCGAGTGACACCGACTTCGATGACGTCGACCCCGACACCAGCAGCGACGGTTGACCGACGCAGAGCCCGATCGCGATCAACTACTGCGCTTCGGCGCAGGCCGCCGAGGTGGGCCGCTCCAGCGGGCCGATCACTCCACCGATGATCGTCGTGGCGCAGCAGCGGCGCCCAGCCGCCCATCCCGCTGTCGGAGGTGGTCTCGGCGAGGGCGGCGCATCGCGCCGGGGGCACACGGTGGGCAGCGGTCCACGCCTGGGGCGGTGACTCTCAGCCGCCGGAAGTCCGCGGGAGGGTCGTGATCAGCTGTCCCCGTCCAGTCGTGGCACAGAGAATGCCGCAGTCCCGGACCGACCGGGTCACGTCTCGGCGACGCAGGTGTTGCGGCACTCCCCGAGCCCGGCGATGGACGTGGTGAGGACGCTGCCGTCGGTCAGGTACCGCGGGGGCTGCCGGGCGTGGCCGACCCCACCGGGCGTTCCGAGCGCGATGACGTCACCGGGCTGCAGGGTGAGGATCGTCGAGACGTAGGCGATGGTCTCGACCGCACCGAAGACCAGGTCGTCGGTGGTGGCCGACTGGACCGGCTCGCCGTCCACCGCACAGCTCAACGCCAGGCCGGTGCCGGCCTCGTCGGCGGTGACCAGCTCCGGTCCGAAGGGGGTCGTGGCCTCGAACGTCTTGCCCTGCAGCCACTGGAGCGTCCGGTACTGCCAGTCCCGGGCGGTGACGTCGTTGAGCACGCTGAACCCGGCGATGGCGGCCTCGGCGGTCGCGGCGTCGGCGTGCCGCACCCGGGCCCCGATGACCACGGCCAGCTCGGCCTCCCAGTCGACCGCCTCGGACGCCGCCGGCAGCACGATGTCGTCGCGTGCGCCGATGAGCGCCTCGGCGTACTTGGCGAACAGGGTGGGGTGCTCGGGGACGTCCCGGCCCATCTCGGCCACGTGCGCCCGGTAGTTCACCCCGACGCAGATGATCTTGCCGGGTCGGGGCACGACGGGGGCGTGGTCGAGGTCCGCGGCGGGGTGGCGAGGACCGTCCGCGGCCTCGGCGACGGACCGCCAGGCCGGGTCGGCCAGCAGCGCGCCGACGTCGGGGTGGCCGGTCTCGACCGCGGTGTCGCCGTCGACCCGGACGCAACGGGTGCCGCCGGGGGTGCGGATGGTCGCGAGCCTCACGCGGAGACCTCGGTGCGCAGCAGGGACAGCTTCTCGAAGACCGGGGCGTCGGAGAAGGTGAAGAGGTCCAGCCGGCCCGCGGCCTGCAGCGAGAACTCCGTCCAGGCCGGCACGGCGAACACGTCCCCGTGCTCCAGGGTGCGCGCCTGGCCGTCCATCGTGACGGTGCCGCCGCCGTCGAACACCTGCCACACCGAGCTGGCCGTCGTCCGGGTGCGCGCGGTGTGCGTGCCGTCGGCCAGCCGGTGCATCTCGGTGCGCATCGTGGTCAGCGCGTCGCCGCCGGTGGTCGGGTTGGTGAAGCGGACCGCAGCGTGCCCCGGCTCGACCAGGGTCCCGGCCACCCCCTCGTCGGCCAGCTCCAGCTGGGCGGTGAGCGCGGCGTCGGTCTGCACCCAGCGGTAGGCCATCAGCGGGGACTGCGGCCGGGCGCCGAGCGCGGCGACCGGGGTGAGCCCGGGGCCGCCCCAGAGCCGCTCGGAGTTCGACCGCTCCGGTGCCCCGGGTGCGGTGACCTGCTCCCGGCCGAACTCGAAGAACCCCTGGTCGGTCTGGGCCACCAGCGGGATGTCCAGGCCGTCCAGCCACGCCATCGGGGAGTCCGAGAGGTTCTGGTGGCCGTGGAAGTGCCAGCCCGGGGTGAGCAGCAGGTCACCGCGCCGCATGGCGACCGGGTCGTCGTCCACGACGGTCCACACCCCTTCGCCCTCCAGCACGAACCGGAAGGCGGTCTGGGAGTGCCGGTGCTCGGGGGCGTCCTCGTGCGGGTTCAGGTACTGGATCGCAGCCCACAGCGTGGGGGTGGTGTACGGGTCGCCGGGCAGCCCCGGGTTGCCCAGGCTGATCGCCCGGCGCTCCCCGCCGCGGCCGACCGGCACGAGCTCGCCCGAGCGGGCCGCCAGCGGGTACAGCGTCGACCAGCGCCACAGGTGCGGCACGGCCCTGGGCTGCGGGTGGAAGGGCTGCAGGTCCCCGCGGCAGGTCCACAGCGGTGTCATGCCGGCGGCGTCGAAGTCCCGGTACAGCTCGGCCAGGTCGGCCTGGTGCTCGGGGCCGTCGAAGTCGCGGTCGGTGGTGCGGTTCTCCACTGCGGTCATCGCAGGTGCCTCCATCGTCGTCGGTGGATCGGGGGGAGAGCTGGCGGTCAGACCGAGGTGAGGCGTTCGGCGACATCGGCGCGCAGGGCCTTCTTGTCGATCTTGCCGACCGTGGTGGTGTGCAGTTCGTCGACGACCTCGAGGCGCTCGGGCCACTTGTAGGTCGCCACGCCGGCGCCGGACATCGCCTCGCGGACCTGCTCCAGGGTCAGGGTGGTCCCGGGCCGGAGGACGGCGTAGACGCAGACGCGCTCGCCGAGGTCGGGGTCGGGCATGGCCACCGCGGCGACCTGGGCGACCTGGGGGAGCAGGTAGACGAGGTTCTCGACCTCCTCGGCGCTGATCTTCTCCCCGCCACGGTTGATCATGTCCTTGTCGCGGCCCTCGACGACGAGGTTGCCGTCGGGGCGCCGCCGGACGACGTCCCCACTGCGGTACCAGCCGTCCGCGGTGAAGGCCCGGGCGTTCTGCTCGGCGGCCCGGTAGTACCCGCGTGGGGTGTACGGGCCGCGGGTGAGCAGGACACCCGGGGTGCCGTCGGGGACGTCGTGGTCGAGTTCGTCCACGACGCGGACCTCGTCGCCCTCGCTCATCGGGCGGCCCTGCGTGGTGCACAGGACGTCCTCGGGGTCGTCCAGGCGGGTGTAGCTGAGCAGGCCCTCGGCCATGCCGAACACCTGCTGCAGGGTGGCGCCCAGCAGCGGCCGGACGGTGCGGGCGACCTC